>CAZGXC010000119.1:0-6228 GCA_964529535.1 uncultured Hyphomicrobiales bacterium
AATGGGATACCATATTTTTTACAAACTTCTTTAGTTTCGCGAATATTTTGCATTACTTTCGGCAGCTTGTCCGAGCCTACGTGAGCCTGCGCATCTACCATTATATCGGGGTCGGCTCCGTGCTCAACGAGTATTTTTAGGATTTTGCGGACGTTTCCGCGCTTTATTGAGCGAGTGTATAATTTGCCGTCAGAATAAGTGCCGGCGCCACCCTCCCCGAAGCAATAATTTGAATTATGATTCACTAAACCCTGTTGCATCAGTGGCTTAATATCAAATTTTCTGGCTCTCACATCCTTGCCACGCTCGAATACAATTGGCTTCTTTCCATTCGCCAATAGCTCCAGAGCTGCGAAATATCCCGCGGGTCCCGCTCCAATAATATGGACAGCGGGACCATCGTAGGAGTTTTTATATCGAGATTGATATTCTTCTGGTTCGCTTCTGTCAGCTCCAGAATAAACATTGAGATTCAGCAAATATTTGGGGTTTTTGCCTCGGCAATCCAACGACCTGCGGCAATATTCAATTTCCGTAATTTGCTCTGCACTAATTTTGGCAGATTTCGCAGCAATCGATTTAATAAATGACGCATCATCTATTTTTTCTGGTTGCAGTGTGATCTCAATATTCTTTTTCATTGATATTATTTTACTACTGTATCTATCTCAAATTCAGGCGGATCCATCAAAGTTCTCTTTACGAGGCATAAGTTAGCCGAGCTAATCAATGCTCCATAATACTTCTCTGGGAAATCCGCAGGCACATTAATGTGCATTTTAACTTTTGCTAAACGATGCTTAATTGGGTCGAATTCTACTTCCTGCTCAATGGAAATATTATCCGTTGGCAGATTTCTATTATTGCAGAAACCCAAGACAAATATCCCAGAGCAAGTAGCAATCGAGCTGAGGAATACATCGAAAGGAGTTGGCGCTACGCCATCTCCGCCACCATCAATTGGTTGATCTGTTTGAACTGTAAATCCACCGAATGATGCATCTACTCTTTTGTTTCCTGGAAATGTTATTGTCATCTTCATGTTATAAATCCTTATGATTATTTAAAAAAATATTTAATTTAGTCAATTATTTTACAAAAAATGAAAACAAATATATTATTGTCTGCATATTTTGATATTGGTGGACTATTTAGTAATATTTATATTTTAAAATAATCTATTTTACTAAGTGATTTCCTCCGTCTACGTTCAGATATTGCCCCGTAATATACGGAGAACAGGTAGCAAAAAAATATGCGGCATCGAAGATATCTTCTACTTTTCCATATCTGCCCATTGGGATTTTCTCTAATAGCACGTCAGTATCTCCGATTGCTGGCTCGCCCTCGATGAAAATAGCCCCAGGATTAATTGCATTTACCGATATTTTCGGGGCAAGTTCCCTTGCCAATACTTGGCTTAGCTTCAGCACGCCACTTTTGCTGATATTATATGGGATTCTATTTCTCCAAATCTCCAAACTGCTAAGGCAAGCTAAATTAATAATGCGTGAGTTATCTTTTGCCCGTTCAGCAAACAACTTTGAACAAATGAAGACTGCCCGCAGATTCGTATCCATCACTTCGTCCCAATCCTCAATTCTTGTCTCGGAGATTTTAGCACGCTTTGGATAGACGGCGGAATTATTAACCAATACTTTTATTTCTCCGAGATTGTCGTAAGTCTCTTCGAATCCGCGCTTGATTTGGTTGGCATCTTTCAAATCGAATTGAACTAATGATGATTTAACGCCCATTTTATCAATTAACTTCTGGGTGTTCTCTGCCCCTTCTTTTGATGTATTATAATGCAATCCGATATTCCAGCCTTTTTCAGCGAACTTAATGGCTAATGCTCTGCCAAGTCGCTTTCCGCTTCCAGTAATGAATATAGTATTCATATTGTTCTTGTATTAATTATTGTAATCAATTATTATGGACGAAACAGATAAAATATAATTTAATCAAAAGTAAAAAGAAATATTTTCCGTATATTTGTATTTTGGAATGTAGTATGCTACATTCAATAATTATTCATTCATCTGTAAATAGTAATACATCGTGATAAAAGAAGAAATAATTGGCAATGAAATCAAATGCTTGGACAAGGGCTTCATTCGCTTAGTCGATTATATGGGCGACGATGCAGCTATCGTGCAAGCCGCGCGGGTCTCTTATGGCAATGGCACAAAATCCTACCGCGAGGATAGAGGCTTAATCCGCTATTTAATGCGCCACAAACATACTTCCCCATTCGAGATGGTTGAGTTCAAATTTCATGTCCGTATGCCTATTTTTGTGGCACGGCAGTGGATTCGCCACCGCACTGCGAATGTTAATGAGTATTCTGGTCGATATTCCGAAATGTCTGATGATTTCTATTTGCCAGATTTGGGGCAGTTGCGCCATCAATCAGATAATAATAAGCAAGGACGTTCGGATATTCATCTCGATGCCGAGAAATCGGAAAACATTCTAAACAAA
Organism: uncultured Hyphomicrobiales bacterium; assembly: GCA_964529535.1. Classification (GTDB taxonomy): domain Bacteria; phylum Bacteroidota; class Ignavibacteria; order Kapaibacteriales; family UBA2268; genus CALLXS01. Next base: position 2,485 of record CAZGXC010000119.1, read on the forward strand.
ATGCAAAAATCGCAACAAGATTCCTTTAATGAGTATAAATATTACTTAGAGAAAGACCTCGCCAGAGAATTGGCGCGAATCAATTTGCCATTATCTGCGTATACAGAGTGGTATTGGAAGATTGATTTGCATAACCTCTTCCACTTCTTGCGGCTTAGATTAGATCCCCATGCCCAATATGAAATAAGAATTTATGCCGAAGCAATTGTAGAGCTAATTAAAAAGATTGTTCCCGTATCATTAGAAGCATTTGAGGATTTTTCTCTCTATTCCAAATCATTCTCGCGCTTAGAATTTGAGTTTATCAAAACTATCGTGGATAAATCAAAATTAAAGGAAAAAGCACTCATCGAATTGGGACTCTCGAAGCGAGAAGCAGCCGAAATAATTGAAATTTTTAACAAATAATATTTTATATAATTTAGAAAGTAATAACACAATGATGAAACACATCAAACTCCTTGCTGCAATGTTTATCTTATCATTCGCAGTATCTGCTAATGCAGCAGATTTCGACGCACTTATCAAAGCTAATTATGCTGCTCGCGGCGGAAAAGCAATTGAAAAAGTAAAAAGTATTTCAGCAGTTTCTGAAATAGAGACTTCAATGGGTAATATTGCTGTAAAATATTTCTTAGAATTGCCAAAAAAATACGCTATCGAAGTTGAACAAATGGGTCAAATAATGAAATTCTTCAACAATGGAGACAAAACTGCTTTTCTTGCTGGCGAGCAATACGAAGAAATTCCAGAAAACTTAGAAGGGACTTTGCTAATGCAGTTCCCATATAATTTATTCTTCAGAGACAATGCTTTAGTAAAGCCAGGATTCTGCACTGCGGAAAACACTACATTAGAAAAAGCAACTCTTAATGAAAAAGAATACCAAGTTATTAAAGTAAAGATAAACCCTTTTGTTGAAATTTTATACTACATTGATCCTACTACAAAATTAGAAGTAGCTTATGGAATCAATCTATTAAAAACTGGAAATGACGAATTTGACCAACAACTCGAAATGTATTCAAACTTGAAACCAGTATTCGAAGTTAAAGAATGGCTTGAAGTTGATGGAGTTAAGTTCCCAAAAATGGTTGAAATCACAGTAATGGGCAATAATAACAAAATTCATATCACAAAAGTGGAAATCAACAAACCTATCGAAGCTAAATATTTCTCAAAATAATCCTTTTAAGAAATAAAAAATATAAATTTTGTATTTAAAAGCGTTTTAATTAATTTAGAACGCTTTTTTTATGCTTTCTTATTATTTCTTATTATTAATACCAGCTTTATGTTTCCAAAAATCAACTTATCAGAATATCTATATGAATTACCAAACGATAGAATTGCCTTTGTGCCTCTCGAACAACGGGATCAAAGCAAGTTACTTGTAGTCAATACAATCGACGAATCTATTTCTCATCATACATTTAGAGACTTGATTCAATTATTGCCACAAAATTCTACGATATTCGCAAATTCAAGCAAGGTGCTTTTCGCTCGAATAGCGGCAAATAAAAGTACAGGAGGTAAAGCAGAGATATTCCTCACCGAGCCAATTGCCCCAACAAGCGAGTATAATACCGCATTAGCAATGAAGGAAACGGTGCGATGGAAGGGGATCATCGGCGGAAAACACATCAGAGCAAATGGTGTGCTAATTTCAGAAATCAATAATCAGAAATTGCACTTTACTATCATTGAAAAAGAAGATAATAAAGCAATAATTGAATTTAATCCCGCAGAAGTCAACTTAACTGTCCACGAAATGCTCAATGCCTTCGGGCAAGTTCCCCTCCCACCATACATTAAGAGAAATAACAACCCTAATGATAAGCACACATATCAGACGGTTTATGCAAATCTCGAAGGCTCCGTAGCTGCGCCTACTGCCGGACTTCATTTTACCAAAGAAATGCTTGAAGAGCTAAAAGCAAGTGGAAGAGAACTCAATGAATTAACGCTCCACGTTGGCTTGGGGACTTTCAAGCCCATCGATACCGACAATCTGGAGGAGTTCGATATGCACTCCGAGCGAATAATAATCAATAGGATAAACTTAGAGAAAATTCTCGATGCTCTAAGCAAAAAGCAAAATATCGTAGCGGTTGGGACTACTTCCGCCAGAATTTTAGAAAGCATCTATTGGCTTGCCTGCACAGTTATGGAAAATCCTAATAATACCCTTCTATATGATACTGATGTATTCGAACAGGATTACCCATATTCGAGCAATCCAAAACCAACACCAAGCGACGCAATAGCCGCATTACTTCAATATTTCAAAGAGAATGGTATTGAGGAATTAACTCTGCGCACAAAGTTGCTTATCGTCCCGACTTATGAATTTAAAATCGTAAATATTCTAATTACAAATTTTCACCAACCCCATAGCACGCTAATATTGCTCGTTGCTGCATTCTTAGGCAGAGAACTTTGGCATCGCGCATATTCCGAAGCTTTAGAAAAAGAATATAGATTTTTAAGCTATGGCGATGCGAATTTACTAATTCGAGAAATCAAGTAGATAGTAATTATTATTGATAATTTTATTAAATTGCAGATATTTTATTAACGCAAAAAAATAGTATGGAACAGACCAAAAAAACAAATAATAGCGCACTTGCGATATTGACGACATTATTCTTTATGTGGGGTTTCATTACCTGCATGAACGATATCCTAATCCCATATTTAAAGGGAGTATTTGATTTAAATCACACACAAGCAATGCTCGTGCAATCAGCATTCTTCGGAGCATATTTTATTGGCTCATTGATTTACTTCTTTATTTCTTCAAAAATTGGAGACCCAATCAATAAAATTGGTTATAAAAATGGCATTATCATCGGTCTTATTACCTCTGCTATCGGCACAGCACTATTTTATCCTGCCGCATCATTGGTATCATATCCATTTTTCCTCTCTGCACTATTTATTTTGGGCTTGGGACTTACAATATTGCAGATAGCCGCCAATCCATACGTAGCGATTATCGGTAGCCCAGAAACAGCTTCGGGAAGACTAAATTTAAGCCAAGGATTTAATTCTCTCGGCACAACCATTGCTCCGCTTATCGGTGGATACCTTATTTTCACGGTCTTTCACGCAAATGATGGCTCTGCTAATTCCGTCAAAACTCCATATCTAATATTTAGTATGCTATTTATAGTATTGGCTATTTTTATTAAAACCTCTCGTTTGCCAGCCTTTACTAATCAAGATACGCTTATCAAAGGCGCAGGTGCATTAAAATTCAAGCACTTAGTCTTCGGAATAATAGCAATTTTCATGTATGTTGGCGCTGAAGTAAGCATCGGAAGCAATATGATTGCTTTCCTCGGTATGCCCGAAATTGCCTCTCTCAATGAATCAATCGCCAGCTCATTCGTATCGATCTATTGGGGTGGCTTAATGATTGGCAGGTTCTGCGGCGCAATTTCTCTAAGCCAGATGAATAACACCAAGAAAACATTATTGATGCTTATCGTTCCAATAATAGCATTTTTAATAGTTCTTTCTACTAATGGTATTGAGTTTGCAAGCACTTACGGCATCTTCCTCTTCCTCAATATCATCGTATTCAGGTCAGGTAAATTCCTTCCTGCTCGCACTTTATTCCTATTTGCCATTGCAGCAGCTTCATTAGTATTGCTCACAATCTTCACTTCCGGACATTTAGCAATGTGGAGCTTAATAGCAGTTGGTTTATTCAATTCCATAATGTGGTCTAATATTTTC
>CAZGXC010000120.1:0-6168 GCA_964529535.1 uncultured Hyphomicrobiales bacterium
GATGGAGTAAGCAGGAAGTTTACAATCGAACGTTAATAGTAAATATAAGTAAATAGCTTATTATATATATCAACCCACGGCTTCGGCGGTGGGTTGATTTTATTTTACACGAGCAAAATAGTGGGTTGATGTACTATTATTAGGGCTTATTTTATCATTCTTTTTTTTCTCCCGAAAAAGTGTTATTTTTGTAGTCTTTTTTAATTAAGAATAGTAAGTATAAATTTTATGCAGCAATTCAGAAATTTTTGTATTATAGCACATATTGACCACGGGAAATCAACTCTTGCCGATAGACTGCTCGAAAAAACAGGTAGAGTAAGCCAAAGGGAAATGATTAATAATCAGATACTTGATGATAATCCGCTGGAGCAGGAGCGCGGAATTACCATAAAACTTCACGCAATCCAAATGAACTATAATTCTGCTGATGGAAAGGAATACATATTAAACTTGATTGATACCCCAGGGCACGTCGATTTTACCTATGAAGTATCTCGCTCTATCGCTGCATGCGAAGGAGCTTTGCTCATAGTTGATGCTACGCAGGGTATCGAGGCGCAGACCATAAGCAATTTGTATCTGGCGCTTGAGCATGATTTGGAAATTATCCCCGTATTAAATAAAATTGATTTGCCTTCTGCTGCCACCACTCTTGAGAGGGTGAAGCACGAGGTAATGGATTTGATTGGTTGCGACGAAAGCGACATTTTATATACTTCTGCAAAACAAGGAATTGGAATTGAAGAAGTTTTAGAAGCTATTATTAAGAGGGTGCCGCCACCAACTGGCGACGAAACTAAACCGCTTAAAGCTCTAATATATGATTCTATTTATGATTCTTATCGTGGAGTCATCGTGAATATGCGTGTGTTTGATGGTATCATTCGCGAGGGTGATAAAATCAACTTTATGGCTACTGACATGAATTACGAGGTAGAAGAAATAGGCATAATGCACATGAAACGCTATCGCACCAAGGAATTGAAAGCAGGGAACGTAGGATATTTAACAGCCGCTATCCGTAATTTGCAAGATACTAAAGTTGGCGATACGATTACTCATACAAAGATTAAATGCGACGGGGCGATTTCTGGCTTCCAAGAGGTAAAGCCTATGGTGTTTAGTGGTATTTATCCTTCAAGCACTGATGATTTCGAGGCTTTGCGCGAAGCACTCGCTAAATTAGTGCTTAATGATTCTTCTATTTCATACGAGCCGGAGTCTTCCTCTGCATTGGGATTTGGTTTCCGCTGCGGTTTCTTGGGCTTGCTTCACATGGAAATAGTTCAAGAGCGTTTGGATAGAGAATTTAACCAAGTGATAGTTACTACTGTTCCGAACGTTCGCTACAAAGTCATGAAAACAAATGGCGACACAATTTTTATAGACAATCCGGCACAATTACCGCCGATTGGTCAAATTGATGAAATTCAAGAGCCTTTTATCAAAGCCTCAATACTTACGCCTCCGGCTTATGTTGGAGCGATTATGAAGCTCTGCATGGAGCGTCGAGCAATTATGGTTAATCAGTCATATCTCTCTCAAGAGAGGGTGGAATTGCGCTTCGAGTTGCCTCTTGGCGAAGTCGTATTTGATTTCTATGATAAACTAAAATCATTGTCTCGCGGATATGCTTCCCTTGATTATGAGTTCTATGAATATAGGGCTGAAGACTTGGTGAAATTGGATATTCTCTTGAATGGTGATAATGTAGATGCTCTATCGTCAATTGTGCACCGCTCAAAATCTTATGATTGGGGCAAAAAGCTCTGCAATAAACTAAAAGATCTGATACCTAAGCAAATGTATGAAGTTGCTATTCAAGCAGCTATCGGAGCAAAGATCATCTCTCGTTCCACTGTGAAAGCTGTCCGCAAAGACGTAACGGCAAAGTGCTACGGTGGTGATATTTCTCGTAAGAGAAAGCTACTAGAGAAGCAAAAAGAAGGTAAGAAGAGAATGAAGCAAATTGGTAGCGTCGAGGTGCCGCAGGAGGCATTTCTCGCTGTGCTAAGCATTAATGATTAGTGATACGATTTAATAATCAAATGATATTCAAATTTGATTAATTTTCAGCTTTCTAATTACATACAAACACGGATAATATAAATTGATAATATAAATATTAAAATCCCCTTCAAGCGTCTGATGACAAATGAAGGGGATTATTTTTTATTGGTAAGAATATACTTAATCTATTACCAAATTACAGCTCTATCGGCTTCGCTTCTATAAAGCGCGTCGCCTGGCTTAGTATTAAATGCTTTGTGGAAGAATGGCAAGTTAGGCATTAGTCCATTTACGCGTGCTTCTGCTGGAGAATGGACATCATCCTTAAGTCTTTTCTTAAGCTCTTCTTCGCGAACATTTGCTCTCCAAACTTGAGACCAAGAGAGTAACAAACGCTGTTCTGGAGTAAATCCATCAATTTCTTCTACTTTTTTGCCTTTTAATGTCTTCATTAATGCAGTGTGAGCTAATGTGATACCGCCCAAATCAGCAATATTTTCGCCAAGAGTCATTCTGCCATTTACTTTTTCGCCTAATAATTCAAAGTTATCGAACTGTTTTACTAATACTTCAGTTTTTGCTTCGAATTTCTTCGCATCTTCATCAGTCCACCAATTGTTCATATTACCATATTTATCGTATTCTCTGCCTTGGTCATCAAAGCCGTGAGTCATTTCGTGTCCGATTACCGCACCGATACCACCATAATTTACTGCGTCATCTCCATCAAGGAAGAAGAAAGGAGGTTGCAAAATTGCAGCTGGGAATACTATTTCGTTTGAATTTGGGCTATAGTATGCGTTGACAGTTTGCGGAGTCATGTGCCATTTTTCAGTATCGTATTTTTTATCAATTTCCTTTAGCATTTCAGCCATTTCGAATTTATTAGCTTCAATTGCATTTTCATAATAGCTATTATCAGCGCTTACTTTCATTTTTGCATAGCTTTTCCATTTATTTGGATAGCCAATTTTCACGTTAATATCTTTTAGCTTTTCTCTTGCTTTTGCTTTTGTAACATCGCTCATCCAATCAAGATTTTGGATATGTTGGTCAAAAGCCCATCTTAAATTACCTACTAATTCAAGCATACGAGTTTTTGCTTGTGGTGGGAAGTATTTATCGCAATATTCCTTACCAATAGCTTCTCCTAATGCGCCACTTGTGGAGTTTAATGCTCTTTTCCAACGTGGTTGAATTTCTTTGCTACCAGAGAATGTTTTGCCATAGAAATCAAATCTTAAATCAACGAAATCGCTACTTAAATATGAAGCTGCATCATTAATTACATTCCATTTTAAGTAATCTTTCCAAGTTTGTAAATCTGTAGTATTTATGATTTCAGGAATACCCTTGAAGAATTTCATTGAAGTTACGTTTACTTTCTTCGGAGTTGGAATACCAAGCCCTTTGAAATATAATTTCCAATCAATCGCTGTAGATAGTTTTTGGAGTTCATCTACGCTCATTGGATTATAAACTGCTTTAGGGTCGCGTTGCTCAGTCATCGTCATTGATGTATTGGCAAGTTTTACCTCTAATTCCATAACTCTTTTTGCTAAATCTTCAGTATTGTTTAGACCAGCTAATTTGCACATTTTGCCCATATATTGCTCATACTTTTCGCGAAGCATTTTAGCTCTGTCATTATTATCTGTATAGTAATCTCTATTTCCCATTCCGAGACCGCCCTGAGCGACTTGTGCGATTACTATCGAGCTGTTTTTGTCATCTTGCCCAGCATAGAAACCGAAAAGAGGATTTGAAGAAGTGGAATGCAATTCCGCAATCATTTTCACGAGGTCATTTTTATCTTTAATTTTATCAATCTTGTCTAATTGAGCAGCAATAGGCTTATATCCAAGTTGATTTGCTTTCGCTGAATCCATTGCTACATTGTAGTAATCAGCAATTTTGCGACGTTCGCTACCGGGTTTCCCTGGATTTTTAGCTATATCCTGCATAAGAGTAGATAATTTTTCATTATTATCTTCTTGCAAAATATTGAAAGATCCCCAAATTGAATACGCATTTGGTACTGGATTGTTCTTCATCCAAGTTCCATTTGAATATCTAAAAAAGTCATCTTGGGGTTTAGCACTTTTATCGAAATTTTTCAAGTCGATAGGCTTCATTTGCTCTTTTGCTTGCATTTCATTTACTCCGCTGATTAGCTGGAATGAAATAAGCATAAGAAATAGTGTTTTGACGTAAGTCATCTTTAATTATACTCCAGTATTATTTGTAAAATTTTAATTGATTGTATTAACGTAAATATTTGCTATTTGTTTCATTATGATTTTAGCATTTATTTCTATTTTATATCTATTTCCGAAAATCAATAAAAAATGCTTAAAATTAAGTGATAAGAAAAATATTATTCGTATTTTTGTGATTTGTTTTTTCACTATTATAATAGAATATGAACGTCCCATTATTAGACCTAAAACTACAATATAAATCTCTGAAAAATGAAATAGACGAGACCCTGATCCGCGTAGCTGAATCGCAGAATTTGATTCTTGGCGAGGAAGTCTCTAAATTAGAGAAATCACTCGCAGAATATTGCGGCTGTGCATACGCCATCGGAGTATCCAGCGGAACAGATGCCCTGCTGATGGCATTAATGGCTCTCGAGCTGAAGCCCGGCGACCAAGTTATCCTACCGGATTACTCATTCTTCGCTACAGCTGGTGTAGTCTCTCGCCTTGGCGCTACCCCTGTTTTCGTGGATTGCGATCCCGTTACTTTCAATATTATTCCCGCTGGAATCGAAGCAAAGATCAATGCCCGCACTAAAGCGATAATCCCTGTCCATTTATATGGACAAGCGGCAGATATGGATGAAATTATGGCTATCGCAGAGGCGCATAATATCCCTGTAATCGAAGATGCTGCTCAAGCAATTGGCGTGGATTACAAAGAGCATCGCCCCGTCGGTTCGATGGGAATGTGCGGCTGTTTCTCGTTCTATCCAACGAAGAATTTAGGTGCTTTTGGGGACGGTGGCTTAATTACCACAAATGATGAAGAACTATACAAGAAATTTATCCAGATGAGAAATCACGGCATGGAGCCAAAATATTATCATAAGTTTATCGGAGGGAATTTCCGATTAGATGCTATTCAGGCGGCTGTGCTAAATGTAAAGTTCCCACACTTAGAGAAGTGGAATCACCAACGCCGAGCAAATGCTGAATTATATAATAAGTTATTTAAAGCTAAGGGCTTAGCTGAAAAGACTGGAATCACTGAATTTAATGATAACAATAAAGTCCTCCTGCCGAAAGCAGTCCATAAATCCCTTGATTTAAGGAATTACCACACCTATAACCAATACATTATTAGAGTGGAGAAACGCGACGAATGCCGCCAATTCCTAACAGCGAACAATATCTCGAGCGAGATATATTATCCGGTGCCATTCCACGAGCAAGAGTGCTTTGCAAATATTAATTCTGATGCCTCGCTTTACTCCAATTCCATCTTTAATGCTCGGCATTCATTGGCATTGCCAATTTTCCCAGAATTAAGCGAAGAGCAAATCTCATTCGTCGTAGATAAAATTGAAGAATTTATAAATAAATAAAATAAGGATTTAGAATGTTCCCAAGTTTAAATGAACAAATGGATATTATTCGCGAAGGAACTATTGATTTACTTCCCGAAAAAGAATTAGAAGAAAAAATTACGAACTCAATTAAAGATAAAAAGCCATTAATAATAAAACTCGGCGCTGACCCAAGCAGACCAGACCTGCATATCGGGCATGGAGTAGTCCTCCATAAAATGAGGCAATTCCAAGATATGGGGCACAAAGCAGTATTGATCATTGGGGATTTTACCGCAATGATTGGCGATCCATCTGGCAAATCAAAGACTCGCCCAGCCCTCTCTCTCGAAGAAACCCAAATCAATGGCAAATCATATTTAGAACAAGCCTCCAAAGTGCTCCGCACGGACAGATTAGAAGTAATGCATAATTACGACTGGCTGGGCAAAATGAGCTTTATGGATGTAATCAAACTTGCTTCAAATTACACGGTAGCGCAGCTAATTGAACGCGACGACTTCAGCAAGAGATTCAAGAGCGGCACTCCTATCAACATTCACGAGTTCTTATATCCATTAGCACAGGCTTATGATTCGTATGCG
>CAZGXC010000121.1:0-6111 GCA_964529535.1 uncultured Hyphomicrobiales bacterium
CTCCCATTACTTTCGACTTCTTGACGGCAACTGTTTTGTTCCGTGCTTCATATTCATTGTTCATCTCTTTGAGTTTGTCCAATGCGCTTGCCTTAAAGTCGTTTGTAGCGAGCTTTGATTCATCTTGATAGCTTGGATTCTCCACAGTTGGATTATTATTCATTTCTTTAATCAGCTGGTTCATCCCACCTTTTAGATAAAGTATTTGCTTTGGGCTATTATTCGCTGTAGCAAATGCTGCTTCTCTTGCGAGGCTTTGGTTATTGTCAATGAATACAATCTGTTTCTCTGTCTCGCTTAGATAATATCTTCCTTCTTTTCCGAGCAATTGCTCACGATTTAGATATTTTGCTGCAGGGAATTTGATACTCGTGGAGTCTAAACCTTTACGTAGATCGACTATCTGTAATGTTTTATCGCCATCTACTATTCTCATTAACAGCTCCGTTGGGGATATTGCCTTCATATTTTCTAAATCATTTGGATTTTGCGCCAGTGCTGACACTTTTTCTGAATAATTTGACTGGAATATCATTGCGAAACTAAATAGAACGAATACCATTCCTACTAAAACGTAACGATTTTGTGGATCTTTTATGAAACTTTGCTTGTTCTCGCTCGTGATTTTATTCACTCTATCTTCTACTTTTTTAGTAAGAACAAATGATAATAGTGCGATCGCGGTAACGAGGAATGCGAATACAGCTGGGGAAATTCCCAATGCTTCGCTGAATGTAAAGCCGCCCCAATTCTCTGCCGTGAAAATTCCATAAACATCTTCATACATCACGCCGAAACCCATAATGCCGATTGCCGAGCCAAGCACGAAGAACATTGCGTCAATCTTGCCGATGGCAGCACCTGCGATACTTGTGCCCGGGCAATATCCGCCTATGATAAAGCCCAGACCCATTATAGCTCCGCCGATGATGGCTGAATATAGGAAGGTCGGTTGTATGTATATTTGGGATATATCGACCCAACCCATATTTCCCATAAATAATAATCCGAGCATTGCGGTTACGCCTGCGGTGAAGAATACTCTTAGGACGACGAAATCGTATCCATAGAATAAGCCTACTAACTTGCGCGATGTCGAGAATCCCGCTTGCTCTAATATAAATCCGAATAGGAAACCAATTATCAATGCTATTACGAAGTTGAAGTCTTGGCTAAATATTTCGGGGACAAATGGTGCTATCATATATTCCTCCTATATCCAAAGTTTTCTGAAAAAGTATGCAAATAGATACGCCGAACCAAATATTGCGAACATTGTGATTAATCCTCCAAATGACATAACAGCCATTCCTGATAATGCTGCACCCGAGGTGCAACCTCTGCCAAATTGAGAGCCTATACCAAAGAGCATTCCGCCAATAGTTGCGCCGATTAATCGGGTGGCGTTGCTTATTCGGGGACCTTTGTCTATTTTAAATTTCATTCTATTGGAATAAATGCCAGAGAAGAAAGCTCCGAGCAATGCTCCGAATACTTCTATTACAAGCCAGTTTTTCAGAACTCCTTCTGGATGGGAGTCAATGTTTTCTTTATAGAATTTATGGCTTTCTGCATAGCTTGGTGCCACTTTTTCTACTGCGTAGACTACTCCGCTTTTTATCGCGCCGGAAGATCCCAATCCTCTTCCAGTTAATACGTAAGTAGCTAATAATGTCAGCCCAAGCAATATTCCAGCGATATATGAATTTATATGCGGTATTGAATTTTTCATAATAATTATTCCTTGTTGTTTTCCATTATCTTATGCTTTTCAATAATTTCCTTTTCTAACTGTCCATCTTCCATTTCAAGCTCTTCATATCCCGTAAGCATAGCATTGATATTAGAGAAAATTGTATGCCCTGTAGTAGTTAAATAGATATGAGCAATTATAAATGCCAATATTAAGTATGCGCCCAATGTATGCAAATATGCGATAACTTGCAGATTTACGATATTTAGCGATGCTATTCCCGCATTGGTTTCGAATCTATAATATAGATATAATATTCCAGTAATTATTATTAATGGGATAATGACGATTTTTAATCCGAAGTAAACTACTTTTTGTAGTGGATTTAGCTTTGATATGAATGTCCTATTCGTAGGATGTGGTGCGTTTTTGAATATTCCCACTAGGTAAAAATTAACATAAGCGAATACTTTCTTAGGAGTAGGAATATAGTTCCTCCATTCTCCTGTTGCTAAATGCCAAAAGATAGCGAACAAAGTAAGCACGAGCAACGAATACGCTGTATAAATATGGAAAGTAACAGCGCTTTCAAAACCAAAGAATTTATAAGTCCCGTGAATTTCGAAGCCTGTAAATGCCAAGAAAAATATCAGGACCATTTGCGCCCAGTGCCAAAACCTCTCGAATGCGGGATAGATATAAACCCATTTCGTTGATTTTTCCATAATTGATTACCCTTTATTATCTGTATTGATATTATTTGTATTGATTTTATTTTTTCTATTAAAGTAAATGCGTCCAATTGTATGCCCAAAGACTCCCAGGGCTGTTCCAAACACCATTAAACTGCCGAAAATATCAATGAAACTTCTATCTCTGCCCGGCACGTAAATATCGCCAATTGAAGCAATCTGGCTATTGTTTTGCGTGTGGCAGTTTTCGCATTTCAATGCTTGTTCCTTCGGGGCGACCATGTGATTTAATATCCAATTTGATTCTGTATTCACAAATGAATATTGTCCGCTCCAAGGCATATCGACGTATTCCATTCCTGCTTTTATCGCCGCATTCCAATCGAAATCCTTCCAAAACGCGCCCTTTCCGTATTCTTTATCCCATACTTTCGGGCTGACTAATCTCTTATTTACGGGGTCGTATGGTTGGATAGTTCTCATTACTTTTACTGGAACGATTTTAGCTCCGGGGTCGCTTCCCTTTGCCTTAAATGGATTCAATACTATTGGGAATTGCGAGCTGGTATCTTGCAATAAATAGTGATCCGCTGTTCCCTTGAACCATTTATATTCAGGGACTAAATTCTTTTTCCAATCAATTTGTCCTTTTATTGATTGGTAAACTTCGTTTCCATCTTCATTTTTAATTACGTATGGTTTGCCGTCTCGTAAATCTCCTGCTTTAGACCAATCCCAATGCACTTTCGTAGCATTTACTTTTGCATAGGTTGGGATGTGGCAAGTCTGGCAAGCAACTTTAACTGAGTGCTCGTTTACTATTTCGCTTTTATGAGGGCTTTCGCTGTGGCATTCAGCGCATTCCATTCTATTTTTATTCATAGATGAAACTGTGAATAGCTTACCCTTCATATCGTGATTTTCAGCGGTATGGCAATGCATGCATTCCATATTTCCGCCATTTTTCCCCATGTGGACATCGATGCTTCTATCAGTGTTATTTAGGGCGAGATCCAAATCTCCGTGCTTGGAATTATTCCCGCCGCCGCCATCGAAGTGGCATTTGCCGCACATTTCTTTTTGCGGTAATGTAATGCTTTTGACCTCTTGGGATAGATCTACTTTCGGATCTGGATTGCCTGCCATTTCCTTTCCTTTTACGTAAGTCCCACTTCCGGAGTGGCACGCCAAGCAGTCGATATTGTTTTGGTCGGTAAAATCGAACTCTTTGCTGTCGTATCCATAGCCGATGTGGCACTTATTGCAGGAGCCTTCGCTTCCGCCAATAGCGATACAATAGTTATTCAAAAGATTCTTTTTACCAATAGATACGACGCCACGCCCCTCCACATATTCATCGCTCAACCAACGCCAGTGTGGCGTTTTCATGACTTCTTTGCCTCTTTCGGTATGGCAAGAGAGGCAGGTCTTTGTTACCTCTTGTGGGCTCGAGAATTTCTTTTGCAATTCTGGTAGTTTACTATGATCTACTCCGGGCTTAGCTTTTTTTTGCACTCGTTCTTTTAACTGCACGAGCTTTTGCTTCGCTGAATTATCAACCGATATCGTAGAAATAAATATCACTATCGGCAAAACTGCAAAAAATGCAACCAGTATAGCTTTCTTCATTTACACATCTCTTTCGCATATTTTAAAATATATGCAAATATAAATAATTATTTTGAAATAATCCTAATGAATATGTTTACTTTTGTAATCTTTTTTTCATATTAGTAATAATTTCCACATTTATTACAATTAATTACATAAATATTAATATATTTTTAATTAATAATTTAAGATTTGTAAATGTAATTATATGTATTCTTAATTTTCCATATTGATAGATCTTGGAAAATAGCTTTATTTTCTGCAATATTTTTCAGTAAATTTTTCGTATATTTGCAGTTTATGCTTATTTGAAATATAGGTATTTAATCGAAAATAGAAACAACGTGATAATCACTATTTATAGAGATAATCCCATATTAAATACCAAATCATTATTCAATTAGGCAATGATAAAGACATTAATACACATAAATAATAATAAATATTATGGAAAAAATAATAATAATTGATTTTGGCTCGCAATATACACAGCTAATTGCGAGAAGAATTAGAGAGCTTGGCGTTTTTGCCGAGATCTACCCTTTTACTACTAAAAAAGAAGATATTTTAGCACATCAACCAAAGGGCATTGTGCTTTCTGGAGGTCCATCATCTGTGTATGCAGCTGATGCCCCGATACCAGAATGGAACGTATATGACTTTGGCATTCCAGTCCTCGGCATCTGCTATGGATTGCAATTAATCGCCTTCAAAAATGGCGGAGAAGTGGATAAAGCCGCACACAGAGAATATGGCAGAGCTGAGATTATTTTGGATCAAAACAATGACCTACTGAAGGATGTCAGCCAAAAATCTATTGTTTGGATGAGCCACGGAGATTTATTAACAAAACTTCCCGAAGGCTTCGAAGTCATCGCCCATTCAAGCAATTCACCAATCTGCGCAGTTCGTAACTTAGAAAAGAATGTATTTGGCGTGCAATTCCACCCCGAAGTGCATCATAGCGTAGAAGGCAAAAAAATGCTAAACAACTTTGTTAGAAATATTTGCGGATGCAAAGATACTTGGGACGCTCATTCGTTTGTAGATACGGCTATTGAGAAAATCAAAGAACAAGTAGGCGAAAATGAAGTGATCTGCGCTCTTTCTGGTGGTGTAGATTCAACTGTTTTAGCTGTCTTACTTCATAAAGCGATTGGCGATAAACTGCATTGTATTCATATAGATACGGGATTAATGCGTCTGAATGAAAGCAAGAAATTGATGGATCTATTCAATCAACATTTCCACATGTCCATAGATCTCGTTGATGGTTCAGATCTCTTCCTTAGTCGCTTACAAGGCGTAACCGACCCAGAACAAAAGCGCAAAATCATCGGCAAATCCTTCATCGACTTATTCGAAATCGAAGCAAAGCTTTTCAATAATGCAAAATGGCTTGCACAAGGCACCTTATACCCAGATGTTATTGAATCATCTTCCGTTAAGGGTCCATCTGTTGTAATAAAAACGCATCATAACGTCGGTGGATTACCTGAAAAAATGGGCTTAAAATTACTTGAGCCATTCCGCGAACTATTTAAAGATGAAGTCCGCGCAGTAGGACGCGAACTTGGTGTGCCTGATTGGTTTGTCGAAAGGCATCCATTCCCAGGTCCAGGACTTGGTATTCGAATCCTCGGAGAAATCTCTCAAGAGAAAATTGAAATCTTGCAAAAAGCTGATGCAATTTACGTCGATGAAATTCGCAAAGCAGGTCTATACAATGAAATTTGGCAATCATTTGCTGCGCTCTTGCCAGTTAAAACCGTCGGCGTAATGGGTGACGAAAGATCTTATGAGCATGTTTGTGCCGTGCGAGCCGTTACCAGCGTAGATGGAATGACTGCTGAATGGTATCCAATGCCTTATGATGTCTTGGCTACTATTAGCAACAGAATCGTCAATGAAGTGCGTGGGATTAATCGCGTAGTTTATGACATAACAGGGAAACCACCTGGAACTATTGAATGGGAATAAGAAGAATTTTTGGGGATAATATTTAATCATCATCTATTTCTTTCCCTTTTATTTAAAACAAAAGAAGCTGCTCCTTTCGGAACAGCTTCTTTTTTATATTCACTTTAGATCTTTCTATTTTTTAGAATTATCTTT
>CAZGXC010000122.1:0-5850 GCA_964529535.1 uncultured Hyphomicrobiales bacterium
TAATATAGCTCCTTATGAGATTACAGTTGCATTAGCGAACGATATGAGCTTAACCAGCATTGTTAGTCCACGTCAAAATACTATGACAAAGTATCCAGCTGGGATGAGAATTCCAATTATTATTTCTTCTACTAACGTTGGATTTAATACAGTTAATTCATACAGCGGAAATGTAAAGATATTTTTTGGTGATGAAACAACTCCGGTATTTAACCAGACAAAAACTTACACAGCAGCTGGCGAGAATGCCCCTATCACCGTAGGACAAGGAAATACACTTACTTTTGATGATTTCATGCCAGCAAATGGATTGGGTAATTATAGAGTAGAAGCTACAGTTAATATGATAGACCCAAGCCCAGACCAAGATTTAAGAAATAACTCTATTCCTCGCACAGGCTCTACTACTGGTTACGCATTTACAGTGGCTAATCCTTTGGATATAGTTCTAGCTGGTATCCGCGTTCCAGGAGAGACAGTGCCATTAGGCAGACCAGTTACTCCAATCGTTCAATTAAAGAACTTTGGCGTTAATGACTTAGCTTCTCCAGCTACTCTAAACTTCTGTGTATTGAATGCTGCAGGAGATACAATCTATAAACGTTCTGAGATAGTAGAAACAGTTCCTCAAATTCCATTTGATGCTATTACAGAAGTAGTAATGAATGAGAATTTAATTTTGGACGTCCCAGGAACTTATACAGCTTATACAGAGGTTATTTCTGTAGAAGATCCAGTGAAGTTAAACAATAAATTCCAAAAGCAATTTAGCATTGCTCCAGGTTTAGAAGGAACATATACTATCGGTTCCGTAGCTAATGCTCCAAAGCCTGAAAGAAATTATACAACGATTGAAGCTGCTGTAAATGATTTATATTTGAAATCTATGACTGGTCCAGTTGTATTTGAATTAAACGATGCAAACTTTGAAGTAACTAATCAATCTTCTTCAATACCTGCAATAGATCTTTCTTCAAATATCATTGGCAATACAGCTACAAATACAATTATTTTCAAACCATCAGCAAGATTTAACACAGCTGGTCAAACTATTAACATCAACCTAAATACACCAAGCGGTATCGGTATCTTGATGGGACAAAATACTTATTCAAGCAATGTAAATGCACCTGTAAATAGTGCTTTTGCAAATGTTAAGAATAGATTTGCAAAAGCAAACGGCTATATCATCTTTGATGGCGGATCTAACAAGAACCTTAAATTTACAATTAATTCAATCAACGACTTTAGAACAGTATTTTATTTAGGACAAGGCGCATCAAACAACACTATTAAAAACGTAAGAATAGTAGATGCTAATACAAATCCTGCAGATAAATATAATGTTCCGACTACTACATTTAACCCAGCAAATAACGTATTTGGTTTCGCAAAAGATCAAAATTACTCAGCTGGTATTTTAATGAGAAGTATTACTCCTTATGATGCTACTGTTTATTCAAAGACAAACACAATAATTAATACTTATAGAATTGACACATTGGTAAATCATAACAACTTGATTGACAATAATATAATTGAAGGATTTACTTACGGTGTGGCTTCATTCGGTATCGGTGTATTGCAAAGAGACCTAACATACACTATCGAAAAAGAAGATGAAGAACCAGAAATCATAGTAAAGAAAGAACTTCACAAATATTATAACAATAACAATACTATATCAAATAACACAATTAAGAATTCTGCAGTCGCAGGCGTAATATTTGGATTTGAACATAACTCTACAATTAAAGGTAATGTTATTACAAATGTAAATAACTCAAGTGTGGCAGCTGCCGGAATTATGCTCGGCAACACTGTTCAGAGCAATACATTAGGTTATAATAACACTCGCAATACAATACTTGCAAATGAAATCAGCAATATCCAATCAAACAATAACAGCTTTGGTGTGTCTATAATTCAAAATAGAAACGCTTATGTAATGCCTGGTATGACTGAGCAAAGAATATATCCTGATATGATCGACAGAAACATTATCGCAAGCAACTCTATCTTTAATATTAAGGGTGGAAGTGTTGCGGCTAATAGAATCGGTATTTCTGTAATTACTGGTAGAAAAATCACTGATAGCCAAGCTCCAGCTTTTGCAAAATACAGAACTTATGGCGACGTTATTGCAAACAACACTGTCTTAATGCACGATGATGGACTACTAAACACAGGTAAAGTAAATGCCATTACATTACATCAAACAAACTCTACTAAAGTAATCAACAATGCTTTATTCGTTGGCGATATTACTTATAATGCAAATTCTGGAACTGGTTCAATTTACGATATCGTAAATCAATTACCAAAGAAAGAAAATCTATTAATTGATAGAAACGCTTATTTCATGACTAATAATGAAACTATTCGCAACAACAACTTTGCAATGTTCAAAGAGACTAATAGCAATGATGTAATATATCCAGAAACAGGAGAATTTGGCGAATACAAAAACTTAGCACAATGGCAAAGCTGGACAGATATGGACTTGAATTCATTCTGGTATAATTTCTCAAATGAATTAATAATTGACAATAACAAGATCGTTGTTAACAACTCACCAGCATATCCATTAAATTCAAAATTAAATAATACTGGTTTCTTGTATAATGAAATTGCACTTGAAGAAAAAGGCACTACATTAGCAGATGTATTATCAAATAGCGATATTACTGGAAATATTCGTGGCGTAGCTGATGCACGTTATGATATGGGATCGATTGAATTTGTTGGAAGAACTTATTTACGCGATTTAGAAGTAGTGAAAATTACTTCACCTAACTCATACAAATCATTCTACGGAGACTTCCAAGACGTTAATTACATTATGACTAAAGCTCCAGTAAATGTAAAAGCATTAATTCGTAACAACGGTAGCATGACAGCAAATAGAGTCTTAATAAAAGCATCTATTTACAGAGAGTTCGCTGATGGAAATTGGGATTCAACAATCGTTGATACATTATCTCCAACTAGAACTACAAAAATTGAGAACTTAAGCACATACTATACACATGTTGATTTAGATGCTTACAATAGCGGAATAGCTAATTTCGATATTGGCGATCCAAATAAAACTCCAGTGTTTGTGCCACATACATACCATGAATTAAACACATATACAATTCCTGCTAAATTGAAGGAAATGGCTACTACAGTTACTCCAAGATACAAAATAGAAGTATCAATCGTAGATGACTTAGACCAAGAATATTCTAACAATTCAATTTCTAATAACTACAGATTCTTTATTAAGAAATCTAACAACGATTTATTAATAAGCGCTGAAAATACTAATTATAATATTCAGACTCCAGTAGTAGAAGATCTTGCTTTCGCTGATAGAGTAGCTGGAAAATTAAATTATGATTCATTGAAAACTGCATTTATTAGATTAGGAATGAAGCAAGTGGTAGGAATTGAAAATCCATATTATCACTTCGACGTAATTGATAGAAATGCATGGGAACCAAGAGCAATTGATTATACATTATATAACACAATGTTCTGGGCAGATGGAAATGATAAACCATTAATGAGAACACAAGAATATGATTTAAGAGAATTTGCTGATAATACTGACATGGCTAACAATTGGAATTACAAAAAATCATTAGTAATTGCGAGCCAAGAATTCTTAAGAGCAAATACTTCAAGAAATGAATTCTTACAAAACTACGTTAGAGCAACAGCTAAAGCTCCAAACAATCCTATGGGAGACGGAGTAAGCTATAATGGTAAAACATTACGCGGAAACGCAGTAGCAATGGGCCATATCTTCCCAATTAAGAGCACTGGATATTCTGCAACTATAAGCGGAACAGTATATAATGACGCTGAGCCAATGCCTGCTTTGATGGACTTAGTATATCAAGGTGATGGTATCACTGCTCCTGCAAATTACTACACTACAAGAGGCGCTGGAATCACTGATTCAGCTGCTGGTGCGACTACATACGGTTTAATTAGAAACGTAGTTTATCTTGGTCAAGATTGGAGACACTTCGGAAATATCGATGTATTAGTACGCGGTATCTTCGATTACAACAAGAAACACGGTAGCGAACTTACACCAGTGGAATTAGTAGACTTCGAAGCTATTGACAGAAACAAGAAAGTAGAAATTAGCTGGGCTACTGCTACTGAATTGAACTCTAACCGCTTTGAAATTGAAAAAGCATCTGTTAATGAATCTGGTAAATCTACATTCCAAGTAATTGCTACAGAGCAAGCTGCTGGAAAGAGCAATTCTATTAAGACTTACGGTCCTATCGTTGATAACGACGTGAATTATGGAAACACTTATGTTTATAGATTAAGAAGCGTTGATGAAAATGGTGAATCTTCATTATCAAATGAAGTAGAAGTATCTATCGATAACTTCTTCGGAGTATCTCCGAACCCAGCTTCTGGATTCGCTAATTACTCTTACAGCATTGGTGCTAACCAAGTGGCAACTATCGAATTATATGACGTAGCTGGCAAAATGGTTAAATCTATCGTAAGCGGCAAAGAAGTAAAAGGAACTGATACTTATAATATCAATGTTTCTGATCTTCCAAATGGGACTTACACAGTTGTCTTAAAGACTAACTCTCAAACATATACTACTAAATTATCTGTAAGAAGATAATCGAAGAGTATTGAATCTTATGAAAAATCTCAATCGGAGAAATCTGAATGGGATTTTTCTTTTTAAATAGAAATAAAATTTTAAAATAATGATAAATATGAACTGAGGAAAAATAATAGATTATGAATCGCAATACAAGAAATAGAGCGATAAAAGATTTTATTTTTATTATATTAGGGGTTCTATCTGCCGGATTTGGGCTTAAGGGCTTCCTGATGGCAGAGGGTTTCCTCGATGGTGGCGTAACTGGTATTTCGCTACTTGTTTCGGCTGTGAGCGAATATCCCGTCTTCCTGCTCGTGCCTATAATCAACATACCATTTCTGATTATGGGATACAGGCATATTGGTCAATCCTTCGCTATCAAGAGTATAGTAGCTGTCTTCGCATTAGCTTTAGCTTTGGCTTTCATCGAATATCCCGTAGTTACGCGAGATAATTTGCTTATATCTGCCTTCGGCGGATTCTTCTTGGGATTAGGCACAGGTATGACTGTGCGAGGCGGTGCTGTTATCGACGGCACGGAGGTTTTCGCAATTATTATTAGTAAGAAGTCAAGTCTATCCATTGGCGATGTTGTATTAATACTTAACATAATAATTTTTAGTTTTGCGGCATATCTAATCTCTGTAGAAATTGCTCTTTACGCTATACTAACATATTTAGTTGCTTCAAAAATACTTGATTATATAGTCGATGGTGTAGATGAATACACTGGCGTGAATATTATTAGCGATTATAGCGATGAAATTCGCAACATGATAACTAAAAAAATTGGAAGTGGAGTAACTGTTTACAAAGCTAAAAGAGGCTTTACAGAAGAAGGTATTCAGGGGAATAGAGTGGATGTCTTATTCACGGTGCTTACCCGATTCGAAGCCACCAGATTAACGCGGGAAATAGAGGAAATTGATCCAAATGCCTTCGTTACTATGTATAGTATTAATGAAGCCAGAGGCGGCGTAGTAAGAAGACGCAAAATTTAACATGTAAATAAAAAATAAATTAAATAATTAGTAAAAAAACAAATAATAAATAAAATGAAGAAGTCATTATATTTAATAGCGATTATATCAATAATATTATCAAGCAATTTATTGATTGCTCAAGATAGTAATATCAATCAAGATAGCAAAACCCTTGATAGCATTGCCCTTGCTCATCAATGGAAGCCAAGTGGTATTTTACGGGCAAATATTAGC
>CAZGXC010000123.1:0-5735 GCA_964529535.1 uncultured Hyphomicrobiales bacterium
TAATAAGACTAATAGTATTAACGCCACTGGCAACAATGGTAAATACTATTATGATTATAATGCTATGAATCCAACTGAATTGGCGAATTTCCGCAATCAATTCATTGGTTTTATATTTCAATTTCATCATCTTTTGCCAGAATTTTCTGCCATAGAAAATATTATGTTGCCTGCCTTAATCGCAGGCGATTCCTACAAAATCGCAAAAGATAAAGCCCTGCGACTACTGAATTTAATCAAGCTCGACCTGCGCGAAAGCCACAAGCCGAGCGAACTCTCCGGAGGCGAGCAGCAAAGAGTAGCAATAGCCCGCGCCCTGATCAACAATCCGAAAATCGTCCTTGCGGACGAGCCCACGGGCAACCTCGATAGGAGCAATTCTCAAAACATCCTCGATATCCTCGATACCCTACAAAGGGAGCTAAATATCACATTCATCGTAGCGACTCACAGCGATGAGGTAGCAGCTCGCTCCAAGCGCATAGTCAAAATGAAAGATGGTTTAATAGAGGAATCTCTTTAATCATCGGCGATATTTGATTATGTAGCTATTCTGGAGCTTCATCCCCCCCAAGTCTCAAAACTTTTTTCGTAAAATCCAAATATTTTTAAAAATAATTTGGTATTTTAAAAGATATTTTTTATTTTCGCGATAATCAGACTAAACAATGCTAATTATAATGTCTGAGATATGAGGTTGTAATAATTTAATTTGCATATAAAATAATATTAAAAAACCATGAAAATTAAAGAGATAATCAACTGGGTGCTTCCAACCCGTGTATGGAGAATAGTAGCTATTCTTCTTATTGGTGTGATATCTGGATTGGGGCTTTTCACAGTATATGCATCGCGTGCTTGGAGTTACGCATCGGATAAGCCTGAGACCTGTGTCAATTGCCACATTATGGGCACATATTATGCTACGTGGAAGCATAGTTCGCACGCCAGAAATACCAACTGCAATGATTGCCACGTTCCGCACGACAATGTTCTACGAGAATATTATTTCCATGCGATGGACGGGCTACGCCACTCAACAATTTATACTCTCCGCGGGGAGAGCCAAACTCCTGAAGCTATTTCAGGCAGCAAAGAAGTCATTATGGAAAACTGCATCAGATGCCACACACAACTGAATACAGAGTTTGTAAAAACAGGAACACAAACCTATAAGATGATAGAAGAGAGCAAAGGAATGGCTTGCTGGGATTGTCATCGAAATGTGCCTCATGGTGGTAAAAACAGTCTATCTTCTACTCCAAATGCCTTGGTGCCATACCCCGACGCTGAGGTGCCAAGTTGGCTAAAAGACAAAAAAGATAAAGTAAGAAATTAATTAACAAATAATAAACACATTTCAAAAAAATCAATATGGAAAAGAAATTAAAATCTTGGCAAGGTTGGCTCCTTTTTGGAGGTGCGATGCTTATTGTGTTCGGATTAGGCGTATTAGCTTCTTCAATTTTAACCAGAAGAGCTGAAATAGCGAGCGTAATGAACAACAAAAAGGTCGAAATTAAAGGAATAGAGAGTCGCAATGAGATGTTTGCTGACAACTATCCTCGAGAATACGAAACTTGGTTACAAACAGCCGATACAACTTTTGAGAGCGAGAACAATGGCTCGAAAGCTGTTGACGTCTTAGCTCAACGACCAAATATGGTTATTCTTTGGGCAGGCTATGCCTTCTCAAAAGATTATGCTACACCACGAGGACACATGCATGCCATTGAAGATGTTACAGCTACACTTCGCACTGGTGCTCCAATGGGAGACAAAGATGGTCCGCAACCAGCTACTTGTTGGGCTTGTAAAAGTCCGGATATACCTCGCGTGATGGGTATCATGGGCGTTGAAGCTTTTTATAAACAAAAATGGGGAGCAATGGGTGCAGAGATTGTCAATCCTATTGGATGTGCCGATTGCCACGAACCTACTAATATGAACCTTCAAATTAGTCGCCCTGCACTTATTGAAGCTTTCCAACGAATGGGTAAAGACATTACCAAAGCTACTCATCAAGAGATGCGTTCACTTGTGTGTGCTCAGTGCCACGTAGAATATTATTTCAAAGGCGATGGCAAATATCTTACATTTCCTTGGGATAAAGGTTGGACTATGGAAGATATGGAAAAATATTACGATGAGTCTGATTACAAAGATTATGTTCATACATTAAGCAGAGCGCCAATATTAAAGGCACAACACCCTGATTTTGAAATATCTCAAATGGGCATTCACGGACAACGCGGAGTGGCTTGTGCCGATTGCCACATGCCATACAAAAGCGAAGGCGGCGTAAAATTCAGTGACCACCACATAAAAAGCCCATTGGCTATGATGGATCGCACTTGTTTGGTTTGCCACCGCGAAAGCGAAGAAACATTACGCAAAAACGTGTATGATCGCCAACGCAAAGTGCTCGAAACACGTGACCGTTTAGAAACAGAATTGGCAAAGGCTCATATAGAAGCAAAATTTGCTTGGGACAAAGGTGCTACTGAGGCTCAAATGAAACCTGTTTTAGCATTTATTCGTCAGGCACAATGGAGATGGGATTTCGGCGTTGCTTCGCATGGAGCTTCATTCCACGCACCACAAGAGATACAAAGAATTTTAGGGCATGGATTAGACAGAGCTATGCAAGCACGCTTAGTCAATGCCAAAGTACTTGCTAAATTAGGTTTTACGGATGATGTCCCTATGCCTGATATTAGTAGCAAAGAAAAAGCGCAAAAATATATTGGATTGGATATACCAGCCGAGCGCGTAGCAAAACAAAAATTTATGAAAGAAGTAGTCCCACAATGGATTCAGCAAGCTAAGGATAAAAAGAGACTTATCTCTACTCGTTCATAAAATAGATATTATATTCATAGACTCCTCTGCCAAAGCAGATTTTGCTTTGGCAGAGTTTTAAAATAGAGTTATTGTTTTTTTCACTTAACTAACACTCATTTGAAATTACATAATATGTGGAAACAACCCTGGAGTTACAAAGAGGGATTTGCTATCTCCATTGGGCTTGTCTTTGTAGGATTGCTTTTACAATTTAGCGTAGGGGCTATATCCACCCAATTTCTTCAATACCCCACCAATCTCGTAGTTGGCATTATATATATAATGCTCGTCATTGCTCTGTCCGTTTGGAGTAAGAAAAACAAGACACTTCATTGGTTCTCTCGAATGGAAGCAAGTATCTCTTCTATGACGATATTCTTGCTTTTAGTCGTAATTATGGGGCTTACTCGCCAAGAAGTTACTCCCGACAAAAGTGGGCTATTAGGCATATTGGGATTTAAAAATATGCTCTCTTCATGGTCATTTATACTTATATTTGTATATATGAATACTGTGTTGGGCTTGGTTACTATGCGTCGATTGCGACATTTTAGGCTAAAAAAAGACCTACCTTTTTTCCTAAACCATTTTGGACTTTTTATGACGCTCACAGCAGCCGTTTTGGGTACTGCAGATATGCATCGTTACCAAATGGTCGTGGAAAAAGGAAGTACTGAATGGCGCGTTACCAACGAAGAGGGTAAAATGGTGGAAATGGATTTGGCAGTAGAGCTACACAACTTTACCATTGAGGAATATCCCCCAAAACTGATGATCATTGATAATGAAACGGGGAAAACTTTGCCCGAAAATCAGCCAGAAAATTTATTAGTGGAATCAGCACCTGTCAAAGGGCAAATAATGGGATATAAAATCGAGGTATTGCAGCAGATCGAAGATGCGGCTCCGGTTCTTGGTGCAGAAAATATGAAGTTTGTTGCCTACCACTCCGAAGGGGCTACGGCAGCAGTATTGGTAAAAGTTACTGATATTAAAAAAGGCACTACAATCGAGGGTTGGGTGAGCGGTGGTAGCTACCTATTCCCATACCGAGCATTGCCTATCAACGACCAGGTGAGCTTGGTGATGCCAGACCGCGAACCGAAACGATTTGCTTCCGATGTAACCATTTATACAAAAGATGGACAAAATATAAATTCTATCATTGAAGTAAATAAACCACAAAAAGTAAATGGTTGGAAAATATATCAGATAAGCTACGACGAACAAAAAGGAAAATGGAGCAATATTAGCAAGTTCGAACTAATAAAAGACCCTTGGATTATTTGGGTTTATGCCGGAATTATTCTGATGATTAGTGGAGCATTAACACTTTTTATCGTGGGAAAACCAGCAGCCAAAGATGATGAAAAAAATATTTCAACAACCTAACGATTAACACCTATGATAACTTGGAATAGTTTTATATATTTCGCAATCCCAGCCATTATATTTTGGGCAATGGGTGCTTACTTCTCATTTAAAAACAGAACTTCAATAGCCTATGTATTTACCATTTTGGGTTTAATGGTTTTTGCTAGCTATATTGCCGGAATGTGGATTTCCTTAGAACGCCCGCCCTTGCGCACTATGGGCGAAACACGCCTCTGGTATTCGTTTTTCTTGCCCGTGGCTGGTCTAATTACCTATATACGATGGAAATACAAATGGATTCTTTCGTTTAGCACAATTATGGCAGTAGTCTTTATTGTGATTAATATTTTAAAGCCAGAAATACACAACAAAACCCTGATGCCGGCTTTGCAAAGCTCTTGGTTTTCTCCGCACGTAATTATCTACATGTTTTCGTATGCTGTCCTTGGTGCCGCCACAATATTTGGAATTTATCTCTTGATTCAGCACAAGAAACAAGAGGATATACAAAACAGTATGAACATTATCGACAATCTGATATATGTGGGCACAGCATTTCTTACAATGGGAATGCTCACAGGCGCAATATGGGCAAAAGAGGCGTGGGGACATTATTGGAGCTGGGACCCAAAAGAGACCTGGGCTGCTGCTACTTGGCTTGGATATTTGATATATATTCACTACCGAAGCCACCGTCCTTCACGTTTTACAAAAGCATTATGGGTGCTAATCATCTCCTTTGTTCTATTGCAAGTTTGTTGGTATGGCATCAACTATCTTCCTTCGGCACAAGGGGTAAGTGTGCATACTTATAGCTTGGAGTAAACTTCATATTTCTTCAATATTATTTTGTTAAATTACAAAAGTTGCGTATTTTTGTGGGAAGTGATGAATAAGGTGTCTGTTAGATATCTTTACGTAGCAACAATGTTCAACCTTTTTAAAAACAACAGTACAAGAGAATAGATTTATGAAGACGGAAAGCCATTCAATTAATGATGTGTTAGCTAAAAACGCAACATCATTTTTTATCCCACCCTTTCAAAGAGGATATGCTTGGGGGAAACCTGAAATTGAAAGATTTTTTAGTGATTTATCAAGAATTATTGAATCGCATTTAGACCACAAACAACACGACAAACTAGAACACTTTTTTGGAACAGTTGTAATTAAAGAAGAGAAGGCAGGTTTTGCAAATAAATCAGTTGTTGTAGATGGTCAGCAAAGACTTACAACAACACTGATTTTTTTAATAGCATTAAGAGATACAGAAACCGAACCGATAAATCAAGATTTTATAAATCAGAATTATCTGACCAATAACTCATCATCATTTCAAGATAAAATTAAACTTAAACAAGTTACAAAGGATTGGGACGCTTATAAAGCACTCGTAAACAGAACTCAACCAAAACCAGGAGTAATAAGCAACGCTTATGAATTGCTGAAAAGACTCATTAATGAAAAGAAAAGACTTAATCCCGAAGTGGATTTTGAGCATTACATTATTGCTATAC
>CAZGXC010000124.1:0-5468 GCA_964529535.1 uncultured Hyphomicrobiales bacterium
GAGGTTACTGATATGCAACGCCTCGTAAATGGTGAAGTCGTTGCATCTACTTTCGACGAACCGCCAGAAAGACACGTACAAGTTACTGAAATGGTGCTCGAAAAGGCTAAAAGATTAACTGAAGCAAAAATGGACGTAGTGATATTATTGGATTCTATTACTCGTTTAGCGCGCGCATATAATACAGTTATGCCGCATTCAGGGAAAATATTATCCGGTGGTGTAGATGCGAATGCTCTTCATAAACCTAAGAGATTCTTTGGTGCTGCGAGAAATATGGAGCAAGGCGGCTCGCTAACTATTATTGCTACAGCATTGATTGATACAGGCTCTAAAATGGACGAAGTAATCTTCGAGGAATTTAAAGGCACAGGAAATATGGAATTAGTCCTCGATAGAAAACTTGCCGAGAGACGCATCTTCCCTGCTATCGACGTTAATAAATCAGGAACAAGACGCGAAGAATTACTGCTTTCTCCAGAGGAACTAAACAAGATTTGGATACTTCGCAAAGTCCTTGGAGAATTGCAATCAATCGACGCAATGCAATTCCTAATCGATAGATTAAAAGGCACGAGCAACAATGCAGACTTCCTGAAATCAATGAATTCATAATTCTTTGTTATTCGCTGATAATTCAGTGATAATAAGAATTTTAGATAATAATTTCAAGTAACGAGTTCAAATAAAAAATATCACCTCAAGTATTAATGTAATTAATGTTCTTGAGGTGATATATTATTAAGTAGAATAAAAACAGCTTTTATCATATCATTCATTCTTAGAAATCGGAGAGGCACTCTAATGAAAAAATCATCAATAGATTCTAAATTAAAGATAAAGATTTTCTTTATTGCCTTAGCGGCGATAATTTTCTCTTTCGTGTTAATATATTCGAATGTCTTAGTGGAAGAATTGGTGCATAGAGAAAAAGCAGATTCAAAGCTATTCGTAGATTTATATCAGCATATTGGAATCGATAATGTAGAAAATTCAATTTTTATTTTCGAGAAGATAATGCCATCAATCAGTTTTCCGATGATTATTACATTGGACGATAACGAACCGCGATTGCCATTGCTTCAAGAGAGCAGAAATATTACAATCGATACGACTAAAGATATTGCCACTCAAACTGAATATATGCGGCAGTTAATAAAAACTATGGATAGCAAAAACCCTCCGATAGAATTTACCATTACTGCCGGACAGGATAGCATCCGCTATCGCTTGCATTATGCTAATTCGGCGTTGGTGGATCATTTGCAGTATTTCCCTCTGATACAAATCGCAATTATCTCAGTCTTCCTATTCTTGGCATATATTTCATTTGCGAGCATTAAGAGGGGAGAGGAGAGCAAAGTATGGGTAGGAATGGCAAAAGAAGCCGCGCATCAGCTTGGCACTCCGCTTAGCAGCCTGATGGCTTGGATAGAAATCATTAAATACGATAAGGAAAACCCCGAGCTGATTGAGGAAACAGCCGCAGAGATGGAGAAGGACATTGATAGATTAAGTATGATTGCTACGCGATTCTCAAAAATTGGATCCACTCCGGAACTCTCCGAAGCGAATATCAGCGAGCAGGTTAATAATATTTGTGATTATTTCGATAAACGCCTCCCAGTCCTTGGTAAGCATATCGAGATAATCCGAAAAATTGAAGATGGCGTAATATGTAAGTTCAATATTGATCTATTTGCTTGGGTGATAGAAAACCTCCTGAAAAATGCTGCCGAAGCCATTGAAGAGAAAGATGGAACCATTATGGTAAGTCTGAAAGAAATTGATAAAAAACATATCCATATTTTAGTAACGGATAATGGCAAGGGAATGAGCAAAAAGCAAAGGAAACAAGTATTTCTGCCAGGATATTCCACAAAGAAGAGAGGTTGGGGATTGGGGCTAAGCCTATCGAAGCGAATAGTAAATGAGTATCACAATGGCATAATATACGTCAAAGATTCTGCTCCCGGCAACGGCACTACGTTTTTGATTGAAATACCCTATAATATGTAATTAATTATTGAAGAGAAAGCCAGAATCGTTTTTGAAAAAACAATGCGAGAGAAAAATACTACAACATAATGATAATTTGATTTTTTTTTCGTAAATTGCATGCTTTATTTGTAAATTTTATAATAACAATAAATAGAGGAATATTTAATGAAATTCTCAAAAATCATCGTAATACTATTTGTATTGGCAGCTATCCCATCATTTGCTGCTGGTAGAGTTCAACTAAAAACTCAAATCGATTCTATCTCATATACAATTGGGACGAATTGGGGAACTATGCTCAAGATGGACTCATTGTATCTAAACTTAGATGCGATTATGAATGGTATGGAAGATGGATTAAAAGGTAATAAGTTTCAGCTTTCTGAAACTGAAATTAGCGCTTGCTATACAGCACTTCAAGCTATGGTGAACGAACGCCACGAAAGATTGCAGAAAGAATCTGCAAAAAAAGCAAAAGATGAAGGTGCTAAATTCTTAGCTGAAAATGGCAAGAAGAAAAACATTAAAACTACTGCTTCTGGCTTGCAATATGAAGTGTTAGAAGCCGGCAAAGCTGATGGAAAATCTCCAAAAGAGACCAGTAAAGTAAAGGTGCATTATGTGGGCACATTGCTAAACGGAACTAAATTCGATAGCTCTTATGATGGTGGCAAACCACTTGAGTTCGAATTGAACAGAGTGATCCGTGGCTGGACTGAAGGCGTTCAGTTAATGAAAGAAGGCGCAAAGTTCAAATTCTTTATCCCAGGTGAATTAGCATACGGGGAAAGAGGAATGGGTCAAACAATTGGACCAAACCAGACACTTGTATTTGAAGTTGAATTACTTGAAGTAATGAGCGACCCAAAATAAAGAATGGTTATAAATAGCCAAAATATAAAAACTGGAGTTTGAATAAGCTTCAGTTTTTTTATTTTTCAGAAAAACTGCCGATATAACGTGTAGCTGATTTTATCAAATTTTAAAATATTGTGCGTTTCTTTATCAACTTGATAAACTACTGTATTTAAAAGAGATAAGAAAAAATATTTCTTGTAAAAACAGAGAATAAACTGACGAAAAAAAAAACTTGGCAAGCAGATTGCATTATTTGGATTTTAACTTTGAATTATAATAAAATTTAAATAGAAGGTTCAGATGAATACGAATAATGGAATATCAGCAGAAGTTCTGAAAAACGAAAGCAATGAATTGGTAAATTCAGTGAATATACTATCAGAAGAATTACCAAAAAGCGACATTACTTTCCTCTCGCAAAGGCTCAGAATAAGCGTGAAATCGCTAACAGAGCACTTAGAGATGAGCTTCAATAGCACTACCAAGATGGACAAAGTGCGCTCGTGGATCCGACTATCCATAGCTCTAAAAGAATGTCGCGATACGCTCGATTTAATCGAAAAGCTAAAGTATGCAAATACTAGCGATATTAAAATGAAGGTGGAGAATTTTAACCAAATGTTGATAGCTTGCCAACAGTCAAACAGTAGAACAGATATTAATTAATAAAAGAGAAGCAGAATGGCATCTTTCTCGGCATTAGAAACAGCAAAAAGAGGAATCTTGGCGCAAAAATTCGGATTTGACGTTACGAATAATAATATTCAAAACATCAACACTCCCGGATATTCCCGTAGATCTGCTGTATTTACGGAAACTCCGCCTTTGCGTAGCACTTCTGGTGCATACGTTGGGACGGGAGTTGCGTCTCATTCCCTTCGCACATATCGAGAGGAATTGTTCGACAAAGATGTCCGCACAGCAATGGGGCGGCAATCCAGCTTCACTGCTGAGCAAAGCATTTACGAAAGACTCGAAGCTCTATTATCAGAGCCTTCGGATAACGGTATCGGCGAATCTGTAAATAGTTTGTTCGCATTATTTGAGCAAGCCGCAAATAATCCAGAGAATTTGAATTTAAGGAATCATATTCTACAAAATGCCAAAACATTGGTGAAAAATCTCCATTATACGGCTGGATCATTTGCTACTGCCCGACAAGATATTTATAGAGATACTCAAAATAATATTGAATCAACGAATCAATTACTTGAGCAAATCGCGGGATTAAATAAAAAGATTGGTCAAACAAAAGCAGAAACGGGCATCGAAGCCCAAACTTTCGTTGACCAAAGGGAAATCGCACTCGAAAAGTTATCAAAGCTAACGGGTTCCCACATTATGCACGAGAAAAATGGGCAAGTAAATGTTTTCATCGATGGTATTAACGTAGTAACATCGGAGCATTTCTCAAAATTAAGATTAGCAGAGAATACAAATGCCACCACGGGAGAAGTTACCCTATCAATACTCAAAACTGATCCTAATGGCGTTCAAAATGGTAGCGTAGCACCAATCAGCGGCGAATTATCCGCACAGCTTAAAGGCTACAACGTTATATTTGATCCCAAAGACTCCTCTGGCGAATATTCAGCATATACAAAAATAAATGAATATGTAAATACTCTTGCTACGAAAATCAATGCCCTAACAACGACTGGATTTGGTCTAAATGATCCTGCGGGTCCAGCTCCGGCAAGGAATTTCTTCTTGCCAGCAACGGGACCAATTACAGCAGAGAATATTCAGCTAAATCCTGCTCTTGAAAATAATCCAGCAGATATTCCATTAGCCAGCGTAACCGGAGAAGCAGGCAACAACACAATAGGGCGTGCCATCGCTCGATTAGCAAACGACACTACATTCCTGAATGGATACAGCCCTTCGGGTGCATATTCATCTATTTTGGGAAAAGTCGGAATGATGTCCCAAGAGGCTATTGGTGGCAGCAAAACCATGAAAATGGTCGTCCAGCAGTTAGAAAGCCAACGAGAATCTCTAATCGGCGTTAACTTAGATGAAGAAGCCGTAAATATAGTAAAATATCAGAGGGCTTTCGAGGCATCAAGTAGGGTCGTCAATACTACGAATGAATTATTACAGACTATAATTAACTTAGCAAGATAAGCAATAATACACGAAGAAAAGCTAAATTAATAAGGAAAAACGCAATGAGAGTAACTACAAACAGCCCAATAAAACCATTCCAAAATGCCTTGAGCGCAATTCAAGAAAGCAAATACAAGAATGAAATCAGGAATGAAACTGGTAAGAAAAACATTGGATTAAGCGACAATCCAAAGGACGTAGTTAATTCAAAAGTATATGCGGAAATGATTGAGCGAAACAAAAGCTATATCAACAACATAGAGGAATCATATTCCGAAATGCAGATGGCAAATGACGTAATGGATAGCATCCAGGAAAAAATGGCGAGCGTCCGCGAAACAGCGATCTTATCTACTTCGCCAGGAAATACGAATAACCTCGCAACTTTAGCCAAAGTTATCAAAAATCAACTTGAAGATATTGTCAATAATGCAAATTCTTCGCACAATGGAAAGTTCTTATTTGCGGGAACTAAAACTACAATCAACTCCCTGACAGAA
>CAZGXC010000125.1:0-5451 GCA_964529535.1 uncultured Hyphomicrobiales bacterium
ATAGAACGACCTCCGGATAGCCACCAAAGTTCAAATAGTCAATAAAATGATTGTTTAATTCATTAATGTCTATTGTGCCGTGCTTAATGTGAAGCCCCTCGTTGATTTCAATATCAGATGGAATAATCAAGTGATTTAGATTCATCAAATGAAGGTATTCGCAAAACAGCAGTGGCGGCAGATAGAAATCAGTAAATCTACCGGCTCCGCTCTCGATACTTTTCATCTTTAAGGCGGCTGCGGCTGAACCCGAAGCTATGAACTTTGTGTTCCTATACGTGTCGATTAAAGATTTAAAGTGAACTTCCCAGTTCTTCAAATATTGAATTTCATCAAAAAACACATAATAGCCATCAGTATCCGAATCATTGCCAACTGCTTCGCAAGATAGACGAAAAAGCTCTTCTAAACTAATGCGATTGTAAATAGGCGTTTCTACGGATATATACACGATCTTTCGAGGGTTTACGCCCTCTGCAATTAATCGCTTGATGCTATGATATATCATTACAGTTTTTCCCACGCGACGGGGACCCATCAGGATAAGTCCGCGACGGATAGAATTATCGACTAATAATGAATAAAACTTCGATAAATACAAGCGGTGGAACATCTTGTCGAAATACTCATCTATGGAGTTAGACCGCCACCAAACGTTATCAAAGCGAAGGCGATTGATTATTTGCTCTTTGTTGAATCCTGTCTGAATCATATCTATCACTTATTATACTATAAAAAAGAATACAAAAATAAGCAATTTTGTTAAAATAAGGAAATAATTTAATGCTTGTTTTTACATTTTTTGCAGATTAAGCAAAAATCTAATATAATTATTGTTTAATTTGCATATATTCCTCTAAATGACGCAATCAAAAAATCAACCCCGTCTTTCAGGGCGGGGGGCGAATTACACAGAACGCCCACAGCTAAAGCAGTGGGTTGATAGTCTGTTTCTTAATTGTGCATTATGCATTATGAATTATGCATTATTTCATCTATGTTTCTTAAAATGACATTGCAAGCTGTTGATATAAAAGGACTTAAAAAGAAATGTCAAAATAAGCAGTCTGAAGCGTGCTTATTTTGACATTTTTGTAAGATTAAGCAGATTTTTAAAATATTTATTGCTTAATCTGCAGTTTTATTAATAGATATTTTAGATTTTATCGAGTTTCGACTAAATCTTCCTTTGTTGCTCGCTTGCCGTGAGCAATATTGCGAGGGATATAGGTGACCTCTGGTTTGACGTATTTCTCAAACTCCTCGCGGAATTTAGTGATGAAACCTTTGACGGGCCAAGCTGCCGCATCGCCGAGGGCGCAAACAGTTCTGCCCTCAATGTTAGATGCTACCGAAATCAGCAAGTCCAGATCCTTGCTTGTGCCTTCGCCTTTATCTATTCTATTTAATATTTTTTCCATCCAGCCGCAACCCTCTCTGCATGGAGTGCATTGTCCGCAGGATTCGTGGTGATAAAAGTGAGATATGCGCTTTAATACTTTCAGCAGGTTCGTGTCTTCGTCCATTACCATAATACCGCCCGTTCCGATGTGCGTACCGTAAAGCTTTAGAGATTCTTCATCCATCTTTACGCCTTCGAGTTCGTCGCCACGGAGAGGAGGCATAGATGAACCACCCGGGATAACTGCTTTGATTTTCTTTCCATTCTTTACGCCACCGCATACATTATGTATAATATCCGTGAGCAAAGTCCCCGTAGGCAATTCATAAACGCCTGGTTTATTTACGTGTCCGCTTACTCCGAAAAGCAAGGTGCCAGGGTGTTTTGGTTCGCCAATCTTCGAGTATGCTTCTGCTCCAATATTAATAATTGCTGGGACTGCCGTAATAGTTTCCACGTTATTTACAGTGGTTGGTTTGCCCCAGAGACCAGCATTCGCGGGGAATGGCGGCTTAATTCTTGGGTAGCCGCGTCTGCCTTCGGTGGAGTTCATTTGTGCAGTCTCTTCGCCACAAACGTATGCGCCAGCGCCCTTGTGCAAATAAATATCAATTTTGTATTTATTGCCAAAAGTATCGGACATTTTATCGCCGATGAAGCCGCGTTCGTAAGCAGTATCTACGGCTTTTTGCATTAAATCATACCATTTATGATACTCGCCGCGTATGTATAAATAAGCCGCTTTGATTTGCATCGCATAGCCGGCTATCATAATACCTTCTATGAGCTGGAATGGATTAAACTCGAAAATCTGTCTATCCTTGAAGGATCCCGGTTCGGACTCATCGCCATTAACAGCTAAATAGCGGATAATACCATCGCCCTTCGGCATAAATGACCACTTCAAGCCAGTGGGGAAGCCCGCACCGCCTCTACCGCGAAGCCCCGACTTCTTCACCTCGTCGATTACCTGCTCCGGAGTCCAAGCAACGGCTTTGCGATATGCCTTGAAGCCATCGTGTTCCAAATATACATCTATATTATCTAAGTCTTTTATATCTTTTAAAATTAACTTTGGAGTTTCCATTATCTAAATCCGAGAAAATTAAAAAAACAAAAATAGGGAAAATTTAGAAAATTACAAAGGAAATAATAAGAAACAATAGAATTTATGTTAATATGATAAAAATAAGGATAGGTAAGAAGGGAGCAATTACACCCACTCCAATTCATTTATCCGTTTATTTAGTTTTGATATTTTATCAATTAATTGATCGAAGGGCAAGGATGCGCCGTAAATCATTGTT
The DNA here is from genome assembly GCA_964529535.1 of uncultured Hyphomicrobiales bacterium. Taxonomy (GTDB): domain Bacteria; phylum Bacteroidota; class Ignavibacteria; order Kapaibacteriales; family UBA2268; genus CALLXS01. The sequence continues at coordinate 2,710 of CAZGXC010000125.1, forward strand.
TGCTGCATTGTTTCGTAATCTTGCTTCCATTTGTGGATTACATTTGCAGGCGGCACAATTTTTATTTTTTGTGGGGCAAGTGTATTATAATCAAAATCCTTCAATGCTACAAATAGACGACGGTGCGCCACTACTGATTGATATAAATCTTTGCTTTTCAGCGCATTATCTGCAATGGGAGTATCAGTCATTTTAACTAAATCGTATAAATGCCGGCTCATTCGTTCTACGCGAATATGTTCGTTGGGTTTCGCAAATTCTTCGTGTAGCAAGCAAATTTTTTCTAAAAAAGTGCGTTCAGGCACAACCGCATTGAGTTCAAAAGGTTTTTCGGCAACAGGAGTGTTTGGGAATGTTTCGTCTAAAATAGAAAATAATGCAATTTTGCTAATAGGCTCATTCATAGATCGCCCACCTATTTCTAATTTAATAACAGGTTTAATATATTGGTTGGCAAAGAGTGTTTTGTAATGAATTTCAATAATTTCAGGGTCTGTGGTCGTTATAGGTGTTATATCAACTTTTATCGAGAAATTAGTAGTCGCTATGCCATTGACTTCAAGTTGTTTTTGCAAATCGAATTGTAACTTTTCCCTCACAAATGAGCAAGCTGCTCGTCGCAATTTGTCATTAATTTGAGTTTTTGAGAGTTCGCCAGAAAATCCCAAATACTCACGATTGATGGCAATATCGACATCCTCCGAAAAGCGTTCTATTACATTCCAACATTTACTAAGCGAGGTGCCACCCTTAAACGATAAATGCTCAGCGTAGGGCAATGCAAATAACGCCCGCAAAACGGCAGTAACCCACCAGTCTTTTTCAAAAACAACCTGCAAAGTACCTGTTCGCTCATGGGCAAGTGTGTAATAGTCAATCTGTTGATTTTCTTGTAATTGTGTTATGTTCATAAAGTCAGTAATAATTTGCGAATCCAAAGCGGAATCAACTGTATGTCCGTTTCAAATTCGTGTTTTGTGATTTTTGAAAAATGTTCTTTAATAATAGTAAGCTGATCGTCGCTAATATTCCCTTCGCCTATTTCGCGCAAAGCAAAAACGATTAGCATTAATAACTCAGATTTATAAGCAAAATTTCGCATATCTGAACTATGCTTAAATAAAATACCTCTTCCTTTGCCCACTTTAATCTTCCGAGCTGTTCCATCTGTAATATATACTACATTTGCTGGTACTTGCGTAGAAAGTCCGAGAAGATTGAGTGCATGAGATGCGGTCGGAACAATGCGAGTTTTGTCTCTCTTAGCAATAGCATGGGCTATTTGGTCAACAGTGGGTAAAATGTATTTTTGGTCAATCCATTCCAGTTTGTTTAATTGGGGATAAACATATATCCCATGAGCAACTCGGACTAATAGTCCTGACTTTTCAATACGCAAAAGCGCCAAACGAATGGCACCAGGCGAACCAAAAGCAGCAAAATCGCTTTGGAAAAAAATTTTCCCACGACTATGTTTTTTTATTCTGTCAATTATTTTATTTTCAATGCTTTGCATAAATTTATACCTTGTGTTTTTGTAACATATTTTACTAATATATATTACAATTCAGAATACAAATATAATGCAATTTTTTGAAAAATCAGCACAATATAATTATTTCGTTTGATGAATTGTTGTATCATATATCAAGGATAGGGAAGTCGCCCGACACAATCAAAAAGCTTTACGTCTACATCTCTTTTACAAACAAGAGAATAAAATAATGATTTATGGATACATAAGAGTGTCGAGCGATAAGCAAACAGTTGAAAATCAACGCTTCGAAATTAATAACTTCTGCAATAAAGAAAAGCAAAAACACACAATAAAACGACAATTCCATCAGCAAAAAAATACTAAAATACACAAAACATTTGTTCGTTAATACCAGAAATAACGCATCTGTGCGCTATTAAAATAAATTTTTATCAAATATTATCAAAGGAAATGGACTATGAAATACGACGTCCGTCCAAGAAGAAATCCTATAAAAAAGGATCAAAAGCTATTCTATGCGGCACCCGTAAACAGCGGGAACATAGAAATCGACCAAATTACTAAAGAGATTGCGAACATCTCTGCACTATCAAGAGGAGACGTGATGAACGTCCTCGAAGCATTGCTGGACGTAGTCCCGAAATACCTATCACAAGGATACTCCGTGAAGCTGGGAAATTTCGGAACATTCCGCTTATCATTCTCGAGCAAAGGCGTGGAAAAGCCAGAAATGGTAGATCCATCGCTGATTAAATCAAAGAAAATTATCTTCTCGTCGGGTGTGAAACTCAAAAAGGAAGTAGAAGATACTAAATTCGAGAAGGCGAAATCAAGCGGCGAAACAGTAAAACCAGTCGTTAAACCATAAGAAAAATATGGTTTAGCGAACAAAAAAGAAGCTCCATTATTATGGAGCTTCTTTTTATTATTATGAAGCTAAATTTTCATGTATATGAAAATAAAATTTCTTCTACATGAAAATAAATTTTCTTCTACATGAAAAAATATTTTCTTCTACATGAAAATTTGAGAACATCAAATCAAATGAAAATTATACTAATACAAGTATAAATATTCTCACAATAAAAAGAGAAAAATATACGAAGTAAACTCATTGGTATCAATAAGAAAATAATGGTTAATACTATGATTTCCCTTCTATTACCGCTATTTCTTCTGCGTTCAAACCATAAAGATGATAAACTTGTGCGTCTATCTCGGCTTCTAATGCGGAAGTGTCTGCG
>CAZGXC010000126.1:0-5361 GCA_964529535.1 uncultured Hyphomicrobiales bacterium
CTATACGGAGTTTCGATGAATCCAAGATCATTGATACGCGCATGAATAGCGAGAGAGGAAATCAAACCGATGTTTGGACCTTCAGGAGTCTCAATTGGGCATAACCTACCATAGTGAGTATAGTGAACGTCTCGAACTTCGAATCCTGCGCGTTCTCTTGTTAAACCGCCCGGTCCGAGTGCAGAAGTTCTTCTCTTATGAGTAAGCTCTGATAATGGATTCGTTTGATCCATGAACTGAGATAGCTGATTTGTTCCGAAGAATTGATTAATCACAGATGTGATTGTGCGTGCATTTACCAATTCTGCTGGTGCTAAATTGTCTCCATCGTGAATACTTAATCTCTCTTTAATAGTGCGAGACATACGAGACAAACCGACATTGAATTGAGCTGATAATTGCTCGCCCACTGTGCGAACCCTTCTATTGCCCAAGTGATCAATATCGTCGCCATCTAATTTATTATCATGGAGGTATATTAAGTGCTTAATAATTTCAACTATATCCTCTACTGTCAAAGTAGTTACTTCGAGCGGAGTTTTTAGCTCTAATTTTTGATTAATTCTAAATCTACCAACTAATCCAAGATCATATCTCTTTGGATTAAAGAATAATTTTTCCAAGAGAGCTTCAGCAGTCTCAATATCAGGAGATTCAGAAGACCGTAATTGTCTATATATAGCTTCAAGCGCTTCCTCTTTAGTTCTGGTAACGTCTTTAGCAATAGTTTTTGCAATTACAGGTTCTTCGGTAGGATCGTCATATTTAAATACTTTAATCGGCAGATGCTCTGAGCTATTCATAAGCTCGAGCAATGCTTCATCAATCATAGCATCGCGAGATGCAATGATTTCTCCAGTATTGACGTCTATCAGGTCAGAGGCTAATCTTCTTCCGATTAGTTCTTCATTAATATTTTCTTGTAGTATTTCTTCAGATAGATTGAACAATCCAATTAACTGCTCGTCTGAAGAGAATCCTAATGCTCTCAATAGAGTAGTAACGGGGAATTTTTTCTTTCTGTCGATATAGGCATACATGATATCATGGATATCAGTAGTAAATTCTACCCACGAACCCCTGAAAGGAATAATCCTTGCAGTGTAAATACGTGTGCCATTTGGGTGCATAGTATCATCGAAGAACACGCCCGGAGATCTATGAAGCTGAGTAACGATTACTCTCTCTGCTCCATTGATGATAAATGTTCCTCTATCAGTCATTGCCGGAATATTCCCAAGATATACTTCTTGCTCTACGGCATCTATGTAATCTTCGGAATCTTGCTCTGCTCTGCTCGACAGCCTTAATTTAGCTTTGAGCGGTTTAGCAAAAGTGAGCTCGCGATCACGGCATTCATCTTCGCTATATTTTGGTTTTTCTATTGAATATTCAAGGAATTCAAGCTGAAATATCGAAGACGCATCTTCTATTGGGAAATTATGGACGAAAGCCTGCTGCAAGCCTTTCATTTCACGATTTGCCGGAGCAACGTTCTCCTGCAAAAATTCATGATATGACTGCAACTGAATATTCAGTAAGTCTGGATATTCGAGCTGTCTCTTAGATTTGGAGAAGTTTACTCTCTTCGTCAATCTAATTAAGCCGCTTTCATTAATAACTTCGGTTTGTACTTTATTAGTATCCACGTACACCCTCCACTACTATTGAGTTATTTTTTAATTTGAAAAAATAAGGATTTTTTGGGAAAGCAGACTCTATCCGCTCTCTCAAAAAATCCCTTTTGGCAATATTTTTTATCATTTTTTCGTTTTCCACTTGGGGGCTGGTGCCTTCTATATAAATATATAATTTATTATTAAAATATATGATTAGTCATTAAAACAGCAATAGGGAGAGCGAAATTTCTTTCGCTTTCCCTTGCCGGATTGTGTTTTAGATTACTTTAAGGTAACTTTTGCACCTTGTTCTTCTAATTTCTTTTTAATATCTTCAGCTTCGTCTTTTTGAGCGCCTTCTTTAACTATTTTTGGAGCGCCTTCAACTAAGTCTTTAGCTTCTTTTAAGCCAAGGCCAGTGATTTCACGAATAACTTTGATAACGTTTAATTTTTTGTCGCCTGCGGCTGTTAATTCTACGTCAAAGTCAGTTTTTTCTTCAGCAGCTGGAGCTGCAGCAGCTGGAGCAGCGCCTGCCATTACCATTGGAGCAGCAGCTGTTACGCCGAATTTTTCTTCTAAAGCTTTTTTAAGTTCAGCAGCATCGCCTAAAGTCAAGCCACTAATTTTTTCTACTAATTCATCAACTATTGCTGACATTATATATCTCCTGTTATTATTATTTTTTTAATTTACAATTTACTATTAATTATTTTTATTCAACGCCTGCTTGTTTTTTTGCTACTGCTTCAACTACTGAAGCTAAGTCGCGCATTACGGCATTGATTGCGCCTACTATTCCTGATATCGGAGCATCTAAGCTACCTAGGATACTTGCAATAATTTCAGGTTTAGATGGCATTTCAGCAAGTGCCTTTAGTTGCTGATCACCGAAGAATTGACCTTCGACAACAGCACCTTTGAATCCAGGCATCTTATTTTTATCTACTAATTCCTTTAAGATTTTCGCTGCTGCTAATGGGTCTTCGTTACTTGTGATAAGCGCTGTCATACCCTCTAGCTTTTCGAATGGCAAATCCACCCCTTCTACTTCATTGAAAGCTCTTGTGATAAGGGTATTTTTAGCCACGCGAAGCGTAGTATCCTTACCTTTAAGCTGATTGCGAAGCACTTCCATTTGTTTAACGGGCATGCTTTTGTAATCTATGAAGTAGTAGCAGTTTGAATTTTTGATTTGCTCAACCAATTCAGCTACTATCTCTTCTTTTCTTTGCTTAGTTACCATTTGTATTAACCTTTGTTTGTTCTCTTTTAATTAGCTCCCCCAATTACGGGGTAGAAGCGGCTAACCAAAAGTAAATTTATATTTGAGTGCGTGTAATTTACTTAATTATTTAATTAGATTTTATGCTAAAGGCAATGATTGCTCGTTGATCTTAATGCCTGGTCCCATTGTGCTTGTAAAGTAAATGGACTTAACATATTTTCCTTTTGCTGTCTGGGGTTTAGCGCGAACAACGCTTTGGTATAATGCCAATACGTTTTCCTCTAATTGTTTCTCATTGAATGAGCATTTTCCAACGGCAGCGTGAACGTTACCTGTTTTATCTACTCTATATTCAATCTTTCCGCCTTTTACTTCGCTTACTGCTTGTGCTACGTCGAATGTAACCGTTCCGCTCTTTGGGTTCGGCATTAATCCGCGAGGACCGAGAACTCTACCTAATTTACCAACTTCTCCCATTACGTCTGGAGTAGCGATAATTACGTCGATATCTGTCCAACCAGATTTAATCTTCTCTACGTATTCTTCCAAGCCAGCATAGTCTGCGCCTGCATCTAAGGCTTCTTTGTCCTTTGGTGCTTTCGCCATAACTAATACGCGGACTGTCTTTCCTGTGCCGTGAGGTAATGACACGGTACCGCGGACCAATTGGTCTGCTTTGCGGGGGTCAACGCCTAAGTTTACTGCTATTTCGAATGATTCATCGAATTTAGCTGTAGCGTTTTTCTTTACCATAGCGACTGCTTCTTTGTAATTATACTCGCTTTTTATGTCATAAGACTTTACGAGCGAAGCAAATCTCTTACCTGATTTTTTCATATCTTTTTACAGAAATATTTTTAAAATTGTTAATTAATGTAGCTTATTCTACTACAATACCCATACTGCGGGCTGTCCCTTTTAGCATACTTACTGCTGATTCCATCTTATCGCAATTTAAATCATTCCATTTGATCTTTGCAATTTCCTCGCATTGAGCTACGGTTACCTTACCAACTCTGATCTTATTAGACTCTGCTGAGCCTTTTGGGACGCCTGCTGCTTTTACTAAAAGCACTGGTGCTGGAGGTGATTTAACGATATATGTAAAGGACTTATCTGCATAAAATGTTACTACTACAGGTAAAATCATACCTTTTTCTTTGGCAGTAGCAGCATTAAATTGCTTTACGAATTCCATACCATTTAAGCCTCTTTGACCAAATGCTGGTCCAACTGGCGGCGACATTGTTGCTTCGCCTGCGCCTAATTGCAACTTAAATGATCCTAATACTTTTTTTGCCATTTCTTTACTCTATATTATAAACTAGAACAATAGTTATATTTATTTCTTATGATTATCTTTTTTCTGATGCTTATCTTATTTCTGATATTTTGCAATCCGGATATTTTATTATCCGTGATTTTCGGATTCTACTTGGCTGAAGTCTAACTCTACTGGAGTCTTTCTACCAAGAATACCAACTTCCACTTTTAGCTTTTGCTTTTCGTTATTCACTTCTTTGATTGTGCCGCTAAATGTGGAGAATGGTCCATCTATTACCTTGACTGGATCGCCAATCGCGAATGCTGTTTCTACAGTTGTTATATCCTTGCGCTCTTCTACTCTGCCGAGGATTCTATCCACTTCATCTGTTTGTAGACGAGCTGGCTCTCCGCGAGGACCGACAAAGCTAACAACCGATGGAAGGTTTGCGAGAATATCTTTTACTCTTTTATCCAATTCAGCGCGAACCAAAATATACCCGGGAAGGAAGTTCCTTGTTCTGAGGCGACGCTTTCCGTTGCGGATTTCATAAATATTCTCCTGTGGGATTAGCACTTCGAATATATTGTTTTCGAGTTTCAGCCTCTTTACTTCAGCTTCTATCGCTAACTTCACCTTGCCTTCGTGGCTGGTAAATGTTCTCAAAGAATACCAAAACCCCTTATCTTTGTTAGGATCTTCTGCTACTTCCGGAGCCTGTTCGCCGAGCATTGGGTTTGCTGTGTTTTCCTCGATTTCAGGATTAGCACTATTTATTTTATTATCTTGAATATTATCTTGCATTATTTATTTTCCGTTTAAAATATTAAACGAACAATTTTATCAATACCAAAATCCATCAAATAGACAAATATTGCGAAAATAGCAGTTACTGAAAGAACCACGATTGTAGATTCTTTTAACTGCTGGCGAGAGGGCCAAGAAACTTTTTTCATTTCCTTGCGCACATCGAGGACGTAGTTTTTTATTTTAGCTACCATAAATGCATTCCATATCTAAAATTAGTAAATAGCAGTAAATAGAAAGCCTATTTCCTGCTTATTTTCTTTTGCACGGGCGGCAGGAATCGAACCCGCAACCTACGGTTTTGGAGACCGTCACTCTACCAGTTGAGCTACACCCGTATGTGTTTATATCTTGTCGTTGATTATTCATCAACTTAATACTCGTTCTTTTATGCAGAACGCAGAGCTGATGACCGGATTTGAACCGGTGACCTCTTCCTTACC
>CAZGXC010000127.1:0-5333 GCA_964529535.1 uncultured Hyphomicrobiales bacterium
CTTTTTCCCTGCCTGCACTAAGTATGATTCGCCCTTCTGGAGTGTAACTGAAAATTCTTTGTCGTTCCCGCAAGCAGTAATCGTGCTTGGATTGATTTTAACAATAGTATTATCCTCTGTAGCCATTATGGAGAATTGGCTCGGTGTGGGCTGATTATCAAAATTAAAATCGCTATTATATGTCAGGACGTAGTATTTCTTCCCAAGTGATGTGGTGGGCCCATAAACATAGATGTCTTCGGTAGAAGTAATATGGAAACCGCATTTGACAGCATTCTGAGAAAGATATTTGCTTTCAATGCCATAAGCAAAATTTTCGCCATCTAATTCATATTCAGAATGCTTATATGTTTTAACTATCGCCTTGTCTTCTTGGATTCTAAGAACTTCTTTGTTCATTGTTCCGTTCTTACTATATGCCTCAATGGTTACCACAGCTGGTTTTAGCGTAGTAATAAAGATATACAAACTATCGTTTAATCCCGCACTTCTGTGGATATTCGGCATAAAATTAAGGTAGAAGTCCTTGCCTTCCTTGTTTTCGTCATCATCTTGTGCGGAAACAGCATTTGGGAGAATCATTAGCATCAATAAAGCTAATATTCCGATAATTCTTTTCTTTAGTTCTATGATTTCCATAATTTTTCCGTATTTTTGTTTTCCGTATTTTTGTTTTCGTTATTATATTAAATTATTTTGGTGCTATAATTTTAGTGCTATATTAATACCAAAACAAAATTAAGAAATTCTTTCGAAAATACAAAAGTTTTATTAAAATAATCAAGAATAATTATTCTGTATGTATAAATTACTTCACGGCGAAATCCTCGACGAAAGGCTTACAAATGAGCAAGCAATGAAGTGCCAGCGGCACCCAGTATCCCTTTTGCTCTCGAATATCCGTAGTTTATACAATGTTGGCTCTCTATTCCGCACAGCAGATAGCGCGCTGGCTGCATCGCTGATTATGACGGGATATACTCCCCATCCGCCAAGAGAAGAGATTATGAAAACGGCTCTCGGCGCTGTTGATTCCGTCCCATGGCAATATTTCAAAGATGAAATAGAAGCAGCAAAAAGTATAAAAGCGTCTGGAGTAAAGCTATTCGCTTTGGAACTAACGGATAAAAAGCGTCAGTATGATTCCCTGAAAATCGAGGATTATCCACTCTGTATTGTCTTGGGAAATGAACTAACAGGCATCAGTGATGAATTGCTCGCAGAATGCGACGACGCTATCGAAATACCAATGTATGGCGTAAAGCATTCGCTAAATGTAGGCGTTGCGGGGGCTATTGCTCTATTCGAAGCGGTAAAGATATGGCGAAATATTAATGGAAATAATGGTCATAACAACTATTAAAAAAATAGTAGCGAAAAAATATTTAAATATAGGAAATCAATGAAAAATAATATAAAAATGACGGCTGTTACTGCTTTCGGGCTCGAAGGCATTTTGGCTCAGGAACTCGAAAATATCGGGGCAATGAACATAGAAATCGGTCATAAAGCCGTTACATTCGAGGGTGATACCCGCACGCTCTACAGAGCGAATTTGGAGCTTCGCACAGCTCTGCGCGTATTAATTCCGAAACACACTTTTCGCTTCCGCAATGAGGAAGAACTTTACAAGAAAATTTATGCTATTGATTGGCAGGAAGTCCTTACTCCACAAACTACTTTCGCTATTAATTCCGCCGTCAAAAGCGAGAAATACACCAATTCGAACTTTATGTCGCTCAAAGCAAAAGATGCGATTGTCGATAAGCTGCGTGCCGTCTATGGCAAGCGTCCAAATATTGATTTGGATAATCCTTTCCTTCGCCTGCACTTGCTAATAATTGATGATGATTGCACTATCTCTTTCGATACTTCCGGCGATTCATTACATAAACGTGGATATAGAGTAAATCAGGGAACTGCGCCGATGAATGAGACCCTCGCTGCTGGGATGCTTCTCTTGGCTGGCTGGGACGGACAATGCAACCTTATTGACCCAATGTGTGGCTCTGGAACGATTTTAATGGAAGCAGCGGCTATTGCTTATAACATCGCTCCGGGATTATTGCGTGAGCATTTTGGATTTATGAATTTCCCGGATTTCGACGATAAGCTCTGGCAATCCCTAAAAAATGAAGCGCGCAGCCGGCAAAGAAATTTTGATCATATCATATATGGTTCCGATATTTCAAACAATGCTATTCAGATAGCAAAGCAAAATATTAAAGCAGCTCAACTCGATTGGAAGATAATAGTTCGCAATTATGATTTCTTCAAATACGAGGCAGATTTTTTAAGCGAGGACGACTCCGCGGAAAATGATGGCTCAGCAGAGAAACCAGTCGAATATCAAGGCATAGTAATGCTTAACCCTCCTTATGGCGAGAGAATGCCACAGCAGGATATAGAAGATTTTTATGAAAGAATTGGAGACACCCTAAAGCAAAGCTTCACGGGCTATGATGCTTGGATTATCTCTTCGAATAAAACAGCATTAAAGAAAATAGGGCTTCGCACATCGAAGAAGCTAACGCTCTTCAATGCTGGATTAGAATGTAAATATCATAAATACGAAATGTATTCTGGCTCGCGCAAGTCTAAATATCAAACGGATCAATCCTTGACGTAAATATCGCCGATAATAGCATCGGTAGCATTATGAGCAATAATCGCTTTGATTGATTTCTCCCTTAAAATAGCTCCACTCGGGAGGATCTTCAAGCCTGAATTAGTAACAATATCACGAGATAGCACCATTCCGTCGGTTAATTCGTGAATATTTACAGCTTTTTCTACTACGCCTGATTCGCGCGCAGCATTTAGTGCTAAAAATTGCTCTAATAAAGTAACGGCACGATTATCGTAATATCTCTTAGATGCTTTCTTAATAGTCTCCAAAGCTACTTCTTGAGGCTTCTTCAGTATTAACAGATCAAGATAATCGCTAACCACTCGAATTATACGCGACGCTAATGGAATTTGCCAAGATTGTTGTCTGTCCGGGAAGCCAGTGCCATCGAAATTCTCATATAAGTGATAGAGAATATCCCCTGCATCTTTGAATCTGCTTACCTTGCCTAAAATTCCTTTGGCATAAATTGGCACTTGAGTCATTAATGGATCCGTTGGATGCCCATCAATTACTACAGGATTATTGACGAGGTGATCTGGCAAGCTAATTTTTCCGCAATCGCACATAGCAGCAGCTATTTCGAGGTCTCTCATCTGAGGTTCATCTAATTCATTGAATTGCTTTGCCATCCAAGCAGATATTCCTGCGACATTGTGCATTTTAATAATAGAATTTGGCATTCTGGCGTGGATTAAATTATATCCGAACACCCTGAGATCATTAATTGTGCTTTCTAATTCATTCGCTAAATCGTGCAGCAAGGCATTCTCTTCTGCTAATCTTTCCTGCATTCCGATATACCGCGCAGCGGAGCGCAAACGATATACAAACTCTTCTTTATTAAATGGCTTGTTAATATAATCATCAGCCCCTGCTTCTAATATTTCAGTTTTAACAACGGAATCGTGGTTCGCAGTGAGAGCAATAAAATATATGTCGTTATATTTGGTTTCCCCTCTGACTCTTCTGCAAAGGTCTAAACCATTTAATCTCGGCATATCATAATCTGCAATAATGATATTTGGATGATAATCATTGATTTTGGTATAAGCATCTAAGCCATCTTCGGCTTCGATTACTTCTGCGTTGCTGAATGACTTTTGTATATACGTTTTAAGCGATAGCAGAATCGCTTCTTCGTCATCTGCAATTAGAAATGATAATAGCTTTCCCATATTATTGTTTACCTTCTAATTTTTTTTGAGTTTCTTTAATGAAATCGTTTGAAGTTAATTGCTTAATTAGTATGCTGATTCTTCTATTTGTTACATCAAATGGATTACTCGCATTTCTTAATCTCCTGTCAGCGAATCCCGATACTTTATCCATTTGTCCAGACCATAAATATTGAGTTAATACTCTTCGGGCGGCGTTTGCTCTGTCGTTTGATAGCTCCCAGTTTGTATAGGAGGCTGATTTCCCGTATTGCCTTGCGTCTGTATGCCCTTCAATTTCGACGCTATTCGGGAATGATGATATTCTCTCGCCAAGTTGCTTTAAGATATTAATAGCTTCTTTGTTAAGTTTGGCACTTCCGACCTCGAAGAAGAGAGCATCTTTTGATTCAATCAATTCAATTCTCAATCCTTCTTTCGTCATCTCCACTTTTATCGAGGATAGAATTTCTTTAATTTCAGGTCTTTGGGACATTTGATTGACGAAATCTTTCTTTAATTCTTCGCCCATCTTTGCTACATTGTTGAAAGCCTTGATGCTATCGCTAATTGCTTGGCGTTTAATTCCATCGGTAATTGCGCCCGCCATACTGTCGCGCTCCCCTTGGCTGGAGAATGAAATTTCCATTGGTTTCGAGCCACCTTCGCCTTCGCCTTTTCCAGATGAAGAAGCCGGAGGCATAATGTTAATATTTACCGGCGAGCCTTTTGTAGTTTTGTATTCAAATAGTCCAGGATCTTGGAAATAGCCCGATACTGCTTGCTTGACGTCTTCTCCGGAAGCGAGGATCCACATCACAATGAAGAAAGCCATCATCGCCGTAACGAAGTCAGCATAAGCCACCTTCCACGCACCGCCGTGATGCCCGCCATGCCCACCTTTTTTTATCTTTTTAATGATAATCGGTTGCTCTTTGTGCGTGCCTTGCTCTTTGTTATCTTCAGCCATAGTCTTTAATGTTATTTTTGTTGAATGGATAAATTAATTATCTCTTCATTGCTTCTTCTGTTTCTTTGAATGATGGTCTATTATCTGGGTCAATAGCTCTTCTGCCATATTCTATTGCTACTGATGCTGGCGCGCCCTTAGCAAATGACAATAAAGCAGCTTTTATTGCGAAAATATATCGCGATTCTTTGTTCGCATTAAATCCCATATTGCTTGCTAATGGTCCCACGAATCCGTAAGATATTAAGATACCCAAGAATGTTCCCACCAACGCACCTGCCACTTTTGCACCTACCGTTGCCGCACCTTCGTTAATCGCACCCATCGTTACGATGATACCAAGCACCGCCGCCACGATACCGAGACCCGGGAAGGCGTCGGATACTGTCTGAACTGCCGCTGGTGGCACTGCTTCTTGCTCGTGGTGCGCCTCTAAGTCTAAGTCCATTAATTCTTCCAAATCGTGTGCTGGCACACCGCCCGAAAGTAATATTTTCAGAGTATCGCTTAAGAACTCCACGGCGTGGTGATTCTCGAGGAATCCTGGATATTTGGAGAATATACTGCTCGACTCTGG
>CAZGXC010000128.1:0-5222 GCA_964529535.1 uncultured Hyphomicrobiales bacterium
ATCGTAGAAATAAATTTTTCGGCTCTTTTTCAATTCAGTGCGCAAATTCTTACTATAGCTTGGCAATCTAAATATCACATAAGCTTTTTCAAGCAAATCAATATATTTTTGAATTGTATTTTTATTCAAACCCACGGTAGCAGATAGTTCATTGTAATTCACCTCGCTACCAAGTTGCAAAGCAATTGCTTGGACTAATTTCTCCAAAACCTCAGGCTTGCGAATATCTGCAAATGCGAGAATATCGCGATATAGATAGCTCGTTACTAATTCATTTAATATCTCTTTTTCATTGCCCTGATTATTTAATACATCGGGATAAAAACCATATAACAAGCGATTGGGCAACTGCTGTTCCGAAGCAACGAAGCCGATATTTTGCTCATATTCATTCCATGAAATTGGAAACAATTCATATTCCCACTTCCGCCCAGTAAGAGGCTCATTCATCATATTGCCCAATTCATAGGAAGAGGAGCCACTGACCAACAGCTGAATATCTTTAAATTGATCGTGAATTATCTTTAGAGTGATGCCAATATCTTGAATCCTTTGGGCTTCATCAATGAACACTATTTTGTTGTTAGCAACAATAGAGCGAATTTGCTCGGTATTGGGAGTGCTAAGCAGGGAACGAACCGTTGGATCATCAGCATCGAGGAATAGATAATCGCTCCCTTCTAATATATGCTTAATTAGCGTGGTTTTTCCTACTTGGCGAGCCCCAACAATTATTATTGCTCTGCCGCTTCCAAATTTGGATTTAATTAAATCTTGTAATTCTCTTTCTATCATGGCGCATCAGAATCTATATGATTATTATTTGCTATAAATTATTTACAAAACTACCAAAAGTTATTATAATATACAAAAAGTATTGACCAAAAGTTATTACAATGACGAATAGTTATGCTTTTTGGTCATTAGGAAGTTACAATGTGAAGAAATTATTAATTCCAAAATTGAGATATTTAATCAATACTCGCTGGTTTTACTTTCCCAAGATCTCTCATTACAGGGACAAACATTGCGGAAACTCCGATAATCACTATTGAAATCCCAGCTATGATCATAGTTTGCATTAATCCTATTTTCGATGCGAAGATGCTCGCCGTCGTTAATCCTATCATTGATGGCAGAACCGAGAAGCTAAAATATAGAGAGAATATCCTTCCCAAAGCCTCAGGAGCTATATTCTTTTGTAGCAATGCAGTAAATACAGATGTATGTATGGAATATGTCATTGCGCTTACGGCTGTTAATATTGCGAACAATATTAATGCTTCCGGCGAAAGAATACCCATCAGGAAGAAAATTATCCCCGATAACACGTAGCTCCCATTGACGATGTTTACTTCATTTATATTGATCTTTTTCATTCCTATCAGAGCCCCGCCGAGAATTAAACCGATACCCCAAAAGACCTCCACAAGGCTCATTTCATACGCGCCTCCGTGGAAAAATTCAACAGTTATTAATGGGAAAATTACAGATACGGGCATCACAATTACGTTAAAGAGCATTGAAAATAAGAAAAGATAAGAGATCCCCTTATTTTGATAAATGATGCTAAACCCTTCTTTAATATCCGTAAGAATATGTGTTTTGTTTATTATTGATTTTTTCTCTGGGTTTGGAATATGAACGAATAGCAGCGCCGTGCAAGCAATTACCGCCCCAGCGGTGTCCAACAATAATATTACCCCCATATTCGCATTTGCGATTAGCAAAGCTCCGATGGCAGGTCCAGCAATATTCGATACTGAATTAATTACTTGATTGAATCCAGAGATTTTAGTTATTTTATCTTCTGGGGCTAATAATGGGACTGATGCTTGCATAGCTGGTGTGTGGAAAGCATTCCCAAGCGAACGCAAAGCTAAGATCAGGTATATTAGCTCGATTTTTGCGTATCCTGAAAAGAATAGCAATGCCAATATGAGAGAAAAGAATGCAATTAATGAATCAGAAATGATCATCACAAGTTTTCTATTCCAACGATCTATTAACGCACCAGAAAACAATCCGACAATTGCCTGCGGCAGGAGCATCGCAATGGTGGCAATAGCCAATACTGCCGTGGAGCGAGTCTCGAGGCTAAGCCAAAATACAGCAGCATAGCCTACGACGGCACTTGTCATTATCGAGAAGAACTGACCCGTCCAAATTACGGCAAAAGTTCTCTTCCAGTTTTTCATCTATCCTCTGTATTATTAGTAGTTTTCCAGTAATAAGCTTATCTTATTGCTTATTTATCAGTAGTTTTATAAATGTATTATTTAGCTTGAGAATGTAAACACCATTCTCGATTGAAGGATATATCATAGTTATTGAACTTGAATTGGAGTGATGAGAAATTGGAATCTCTCTACCAAGTATATCGAACATTTGTGGAGTTATCGCGTTTGGGTCAAAACTCTGGTCATGATTATTATATGATACAATTACTTGATTTAGAGCTTGATTATGCGAAACTTCATATCCAATTTTTTGGCTTTCCTTCACAGATGATTCTTCTGGAGCAATCCCTTTAATCGTAAATGGTAACTCAAATTTAATATCCTGAGAGCTTGCCCCGATTAATAATTTATATTCTCCATTTTCTACTCTATATTTGCTTTTTGTGGTGTCGTAATAACATAATCTTTCAATTGGAATTGAATAGCTATAAATCGTTTCCTCGCCTGCTTTTATCGATTTTTTAGAAAACTCCACTAATTGCTTTATCGCATCATAATTTGTGGAGCCGGGCTTTTGTGCGTAAATCTGAACGATTTCTTTGCCGTCCATTCCACCAATATTTTTCACTCTAATGCTTGCTCTCAAAGTATCTTTAACTGCTTGGTCGAAGACATTCTTTTCGATTTTCGCATCAAAATACTTATATTTAGTATATGACAATCCATATCCAAATGGATAAAGCACTTCTTTCTGGAAGTAGCGGTAAGTTCTGTCTTTCAATGAATAATCCCGAGCATCCGGCAAATCTTCTACGGATTTATAGAAAGTTATTGGCAATTTTCCTGATGGATTTACATCTCCGTAGATTACATCTGCTATTGCTTGCCCTCCGCGTTCCCCGGGATAAAAAGCATCGACTATTGCTGCGAGGTTTTCCTTCTCCCAATTTAAGCCCAAGCAGCTACCATTTAACAAAGCCAATATTACAGGTTTCCCTGTTTTATGTAGCATTTTAAGGAATTTCCTCTGTATTAGAGGAAGGTTAATATGGGTTCTGTCTCCGTGGTCAAATCCATCTACAACTAAACTTGTATGCTCACTTTCATATTCAGCGGAGATTCCTCCGACAAATACAATTACATCTGATAATTGCGCTAAAGAATCTGCTTGGCGCTCGAGATCCTTGTCCCAAGTTGATGTGTTTCCCATACCAAATTGCACCCATGCGTGCCAAGCAATATCTTGATATTCTAATGTTATTTTATATGTTTTTCCTGAATCTAATAGTATTATCGCGCTACGCGCATCTCTTCTGTTATAATCCCAAGCATTCAAAATTAGTGAATCATTTACATAAACATTGTATCCATCATCTCCTCGCACCCTAAATGAATAGTAGTCTGTTGTATCAGGTGTAATATATCCTGTCCATCTGACTGAGAAGGAATCACTTGGGAAATTATCAAATGGTGCATTCAATCCCCAATCGAAATCCATTTTTTTATCGATGCGTGTGTATGCTGGCAAACCCTTGAGGTTTGAATTTGGGAAATATTCTCCGAGGAAACCTTTCTCTCCATCTTGGGTTTTCACCATATTTGAATCAAAAATAGTAGTTACCGAAGCCATATCTTGGCATGTAGAGATATACTTTACCATTGAAGAATCTGAATATTTATTTCTGAACGCTTGCATGACTTTGACTGTGCCATCTATCCAATCGTCAAAGAAACCATTATAGCTACCATAAAGCTGCCAAGAAATGTTAGAGTATGGTCCTGTAATAAATACTCTCGTCTGATTTTTCTTTAATGGTAAGATGTTGTTTTTATTTTCTAATAGAACTATTGATTCCTGTGCCCCACTTAGCGCAATATCTAAATGCTTTTGGCATCGAACTATTGAATCGGGAATATTGTTATATGGATTATCTTTTGAATCGCCAATGACACCCAATTCATATTTTGCTTTCAATAGCCTTGCCACTGATGTATCTATATGATGTTCTTCAATCAATCCATTTTTTAAGGTGTTTAGCATGTGATCATTATACGTAATCCCACATTCAAGATCTACTCCAGCCTTCAGAGCAGCAGCCGTTGCCTCCATGTTAGATTTCGTATATTTATGTTGCCAAGCAGTCATAGGTATTCCCCAGCAATCGCTCGTAATATAGCCATCAAACCCCCATTGCTTCCTAACGACAGTATCGAGATAATATGAATTACAATGCATCGGGACGCCATTAATCGCAATGAAAGCCGTCATTAGAGAGCCTGCTTTCGCATCTGCTATAGCGTGCTTAAAAGGCGGGAGGTATGTCTCGAATAAATCCTTTTTATTAAGTACAGCATTAAATGAATGTTGCTTTTTTTCGGGTCCGCTATGAGCAAAGAAGTGCTTGGGTGTGCATATTGTTTTCTTATATTTTGGATCATTTCCCTGCATAGTAGTGATGAACAGATATGCAAATTCAGAAATAAAATATGGATCTTCGCCGTAAGTCTCTTGGTTCCGACCCCAACGCGGATCGCGTGTCATATTGACATTTGGCGACCATACATTTAAGCCAAATTTTCCCTTTGTTCTGCGATACGTAGCTCTTACCTCATCTGAAATTGCTGACGCCATCACGGTCATATAATCTCTGTCCCAAGAAGCAGCCTGATTAATACAATGAGGAAATATAGTAGCTGGTGAAGTAACTAATCCACGAATTGCTTCATTGTGCCAATTATATTCAGTCAATCCAAGTCGCTCTATTGGCTCACAAAACTCAGCGGACAACTGGTTGATTTTTTCTTCAGTAGTTAATTGAGAAATTATCTTTCGAATCGATTCTTTTCTGTCATTATCACTTATTAAATTATTAGCACTGAATGTCAATATAAAACTTGACAAAAATAGAATTTGTATTGATTTGGATTTTATTAATTTCAACATATATGTTTTCTGTTATTTAAGCATTGTCGCAATATTGCAAATGTTACATTATTTGTAAAATGCAAAAATATGATTTTATTATGTTATTATCAAATATA
>CAZGXC010000129.1:0-5100 GCA_964529535.1 uncultured Hyphomicrobiales bacterium
GAAATTACGAATGGATGTTATCAAATTTCCGATGGAAATTTGATAGTAAACAAAATACATTTGCAATTATGACAGAATAATTAATTATTTTTGCATGTCTTTATTTAGGTATGGATTAACGTTCTTAATTACAAGCATCATTCATTAGAATAACAATTTTATATAATAATCGAGGAACAAAAAATGTTCAACAAAATTAACACATTTATCATTTTTATCGTGGCACTGATAGCCACAAACCTGTCGGCTTTCGAGCCATTTACACTAAGCTTTACGGATAGAGCAGCTGACAACAAGCCAAATGTTTCAGCTAATATCAACGTGAGGCTAACTCTCGTTAATCGATATACTGGGGCAGATATTGGTTCGCCTGCAAGCTACGTTCACGAAGTAACAAACGTCAGGACCAATGCTTATGGTATGTTCTCAGTTGTTTTTGAGCCAGAGACTTGGAAGAGTGCTAACTTTACGGGTGATTTTGCGAATGGCTACAACAACTACGCCCTCCGCATCGAAACAAAAGCAACTACTGGCGGTGGTGAATACAAGCAAATCGGTGTGCTTGCGATAGGCAACTTAATCAACAACACAGTTGTTACAGAAGCTATCTCTGGACCAGCGAAGAGTGATTTTAAAATCACCTTCAATAAAGGTGCGGTTGTTGATATCCCAGCCGAAGGCGCAAGCGTAGATGTTCCTTTTGCTGTAGCAGGCTTCACGCCTGAAACTATTGTAAAAGCAATCCCAAGCGAGGGATATTCTATTTCAATCACTGCTTATGACAAAGCAACTGGCATAGGCACAGCAATGCTAACACGCAAAGCGGGTAGCACACTACTTGCAGCAATAGAAGCTACGCTTATAGCTAACAATGGAAATGGGAAAAGCACTCTTGCTAGCGCGTCTTTTAATGCTTATTATGGTCTATCATCTGGTTTATCAGAACAAGCCAACAAAGATAAGCCCGTATGGATAATTACTGACGGTGGAGAAATACCGAGAGACAACGCCATCAAAACTGCTCTTTATGGAGTCGCTTCAAGCACAAGACAGCTTGAGCTACCAAACGCTACAATGATAGGTGATGGTGACAATGGATACGGGGCGTTCAATGGCTGCACCGCATTAGCTACTGTCTCTTTTCCTGCTGCTACGAGCATTGGATTTCATGCACTGGTTTGACTTCTGTCTCCTTTAGAATGGAGATTGTTTCTTGGGGAGCAAATGTATTTGGTGGTTCGCCAACGGGTAATATAGACCTTACCTTGAACGAAAATCAGAGTGGTTATACAGCACCGAAACAATTTAATGGCTACAACTTCAAAAGCATAACGACAGTGCCTACACCTTAACAGCAAGATGGTTTACAATTCATAATGCATAATGCATAATTAAGAAAAATCAACCTCATCATTTTTGGTGGGGTTGATTTTTCTTTCTCTTCTCAACCCACTGCTTTAGCTGTGGGTGTCTTGTGCTATGTGGCGAAGGCATCTTGCCTTCGTTTTTTTCTATCCCATTTTTAATCGAAAGCGAGACGCTTTCGCCACTTATGAAACCATTCCCCCCGCCCTGAAGGACGGGGTTGAATTTCATCTTTTCATTTCTTCTTTTTCTACTGGACGGCAGGATGCCGTACCTCCGTGAAGAGGACGGGGTTGATTTTTTCTATTCCCCTCATTGAGAGTAATGGGAAATTATATAAGATAAAAAAAGAGGGCTGCTCGCCCTCTTTTTTGTTTATTTTTTCAGAGCTTCCGCCCCACTCACTATTTCAAGCATTTCCGTAGTAATAGCGGATTGTCTTGCCTTGTTGTATAGTAATTGTAAATGGCTTATCAGCTCGTTTGCGTTATTTGTAGCGCTTTCCATAGCCATCATTCTTGCGGCATTTTCCGCAGCATTTGATTCGAGCAAAGCCCTCCAGAGTTGCATTTCGAGGTTCATCGGTAGTAGCGCATCGAGCAACTGCTCTTTGTTTGGCTCGAATAGATATTCGGCATCGCTATAGAACTTCTCCACTTTATTTACAGTGCTTTCTACGCTTTTTTTGCCAGTAGTAATATTTAGAGTCATATTATCGCTTCCGATTGGCAATAGCGGGCGCATCACGGGTGCTTGCGTAATTAGATTTACGAAATCATTATTCATTACGAATACTTTATCGATTTCTCCATCTACGAATTTCTGGTAAATTAACTTAATAATGCTTCTGACATCTTCAATATTTAAATTGTTAAAAATACCGTTAAATTCTTCGATTACATTTAATTGAAACTTGCTGAAGAAGGCAGATGATTTCTTGCCAACTGCAATGATCTCGATATTTGCATCTGGGTATTGCTGCTTTAATTCTTCTTCAATTTTAATTTGAGCAAATTTGAATAGGTTGTTATTAAAGCTACCACACAATCCCTTGTCTCCGGCAATTACGATGACTACTATTTGCTTCACTTCATCGCTTTTGCGGATTAGTGGGTGCTGATAGTCTTCGGATACGGAATCTACGATATTCTTCAACACTTCATTTATTTTTTTGAAATAGGGTCTAGCGTTTTGTATTGAATCTTGGGCTCTGCGTAGCTTTGAAGCAGCAACCATTTGCATAGCTTGCATGATTTTCGCAGTGCTTTGCACGGATCCAATACGTTGTCTAATATCTCGAAGAGTTGCCATTTATTTTGATATTAATTATTATTTCTAAATATACTTTTTGCTAATAAATTTTATAGTCTTGCTGTAAATAGCCATTAGTATAATCAAATATACTATCTTTAAATTCAGTAAAGTTATAATCTATGCCAGCTTTTTTCATTTTTTCCATATCCGCTTTTGTATAGTTTTGGTATTGCTTGGTCAATGGAGTTGGCATATCTATATACTTTATATTTACGGGCTTGTCGAGTGCCTCGAACACGGCTGTAGCCAATTCATTCCAAGAATGGGTCTTCCCTGTTCCTAAGTTGAAAATACCATTAATATTCTTTCCTTTTTTGAATATTTGCCACATTACTTCGATTACATCTTTAATGTAAATAAAGTCTCGCATTTGCCCACCGTCTGGGAACTCAGGGGTGTTGGACTTAAAAAGCTCTATCTCGCCTTTTTCGCGAATCTGCTGGAAGGCTTTCAGCACCATCGATGCCATTCCGCCCTTGTGATATTCATTCGGTCCGAATACATTGAAGTATTTCAAGCCTACTACTCTGCCGTCATATTTGTTATTAATAATCCATTTATCAAAGAGGTGCTTTGATAGACCGTATGGATTCAGCGGTTTGATATGATCAAATTCATAATCTGAATAGCCATCTGAACCATCGCCATAAGTTGCAGCACTGCTCGCATACATAAACGGAATATCATTCGCTAATGCGAAATTCGCTAATTCAACGCTATAAGAGAGATTATTATCCATAATGAAGTCAGCATCGCGCTCAGTAGTAGAGGAGCATGCGCCCAGATGGATAATATAATCAATCTCTTTAGGGTTGATTTCGCCTCTTTTTAGAGCTTTCCGAAAATCCTTCTTATGATAATATAGATTTATTTCCTTCCCTGTCAGATTTCTCCATTTATTATCGTTGCCCAAATGGTCTACGATAATGAGATCCGATATTCCTTCGGAATTTAATTTCCGAAGGAAGCATGAACCAATAAATCCAGCTGCACCGGTTAGGATTATCATATTACTTCAGGTTGTGTCCTGCCTTGAAGTTATTTTTAAAACTCTTAGTTATCTCTGTTAATTTTTCTTCTGTTTCCTTATCAACTACTTTAGTTTTGATAATTGATTTCAGAACATCTTTATGCAGATTAGATAAATGCTCAAGATATTCATCTTCAAATTTACTTACTAAATTATTTGGAAGGTCGTCGCAATATCCATTCGTAACTGCCCAAATCAGCGCCACTTGATTTTCAACTGGCATTGGGACGAATTGCTTTTGCTTCATTATTTCAGTTAATTTTTCGCCACGATTTAAGCTCGCTTGAGTTGATTTATCCAAATCAGAGCCAAATTTTGCGAATGCTGCCAGCGCTCTAAATTGAGCTAATTCCAATTTAAGAGGTCCAGCTACTTTTTTCATTGCTTTAATTTGCGCATTACCACCCACGCGAGATACGGAGATACCGATATTTAATGCAGGTCTGATACCGGCGTTAAATAGGTTTGGCTCTAAGTATATCTGTCCATCAGTGATTGAAATCACGTTAGTTGGGATGTATGCAGATACGTCGCCCGCCTGAGTTTCAATTACCGGTAGTGCAGTAAGCGAACCACCGCCATTTTCAGCACTGTATTTCGCAGCTCTCTCCAATAAACGGCTATGCAAATAGAAAATGTCTCCAGGATATGCTTCGCGTCCCGGTGGTCTTCTAAGCAATAGCGATACTTGACGATATGCAGCTGCTTGCTTAGTTAAATCATCATAAATAATTAGGGCGTGCATACCATTATCGCGGAAATATTCGCCGATAGAGCAGCCAGCATAAGGAGCAATATATTGCAAAGTAGCAGGATCAGAAGCATTTGCAGCTACTACGATTGTATAATCCATAGCGCCAAATTGCTCGAGGTAGGATACCACGTTTGCTACAGTAGATCCCTTTTGACCTATAGCTACATACACGCAATAAACAGGTTCGATGCCATTTTCCTTAGCTTCTGGGGTGTGCGTGTGCTTTTGATTAATAATCGCATCGAGGGCAACCGCAGTTTTTCCGGTTTGTCTATCGCCGATTATTAACTCTCTCTGACCGCGACCGATTGGAATCAATGCATCAATTACCTTCAAGCCGGTTTGAATAGGTTCAGTAACGGGCTGGCGCGCAATAACGCCCGGAGCTTTTCTTTCTATTGGTAGAGTTTTCGTAGTATTCACCGGACCCTTATTATCAATTGGGACACCGAGCGGATTAACTACTCTGCCGAGCAAT
Source organism: uncultured Hyphomicrobiales bacterium (assembly GCA_964529535.1). GTDB lineage: Bacteria > Bacteroidota > Ignavibacteria > Kapaibacteriales > UBA2268 > CALLXS01. The sequence continues at coordinate 4,942 of CAZGXC010000129.1, forward strand.
TCCATACCAACAGGAGTAGAAGCGATTTTCCCCGTCCTCTTGACGATATCGCCCTCTTTTACCAAAGTATCATCACCGAACAAGATAACGCCGACGTTATCTTCCTCGAGGTTCAGCACCATTCCATATACATCGTGCTGGAATTGCACCAATTCAGAT
>CAZGXC010000130.1:0-5011 GCA_964529535.1 uncultured Hyphomicrobiales bacterium
GAACTTTTTCAAGAATGCCGAAGAATTTGGTTTTGAAATCAAAGATTACAACATAGATTTCCCTAAAGTAATTAAACGCAGTCGCGAAGTTTCTACGCGTATGTCTGGCGGTATCGCCTTTCTATTTAAAAAGCATAAAGTGGAATCCGTCAAAGGAAGCGGCACAATCATAAATCCAAATGAAATTGAAGTGCGTAATATCGAGGGTGAAGTTACTGAGACTATAAAATGCAAAAATATTATTATTGCTACTGGCTCGCGCCCACGAATGTTCCCAGGAATAAACGTAGATCATAAATACATTATCACAAGCAAAGAAGCCTTAATTCAGAAGAAAGTTCCAAAATCTATGATAATCATGGGTGCTGGAGCTATCGGTGTAGAATTTGCGTATTTCTATAATGCTTTTGGTGCTGAAATTACAATTATTGAGATGCAAGATAGAATCTTGCCAATCGAAGATAAAGAAGTTTCCGCCGAATTAGCAAGAAATTATAGAAAAATCGGGATAAAATCTTTAACTAATACTAAAGTTCTATCTGCTGAAACAAAAGGCGAGGGTGTAGAAATAAAAATCCAGAAAAAAGATGGAACTGAAGAGACTTTAACCGCTGATTTAGCTCTAAATGCTATCGGTATCCAAGCAAATATTGAAAATATCGGACTAGAAAACCTCGGTATTACTACAGATAGAGGATTTATCAAAGTTGATGAATGTTTAAAAACTAACATCGATAATGTTTATGCTATTGGCGACGTCGCTGGACCACCTTGGTTGGCTCATAAAGCATCAGCAGAAGGCGTAGCAGTCGCAGAAATTATCGCAGGACATCAAAAGAATAACTCTATAAATTACAAGTTAATACCAGGTTGCACATATTGCAATCCTCAAGTAGCAAGTATTGGAATGACAGAAGAGAAAGCGAAAGAAGCTGGACACGAATTGAAAATCGGCAAATTCTCCTTTATGGCAAGCGGTAAGGCTCACGGTATCGGCGAAGCAAAAGGTTTCGTGAAATTAGTATTCGATGCTAATTCCGAAAAGCTTTTGGGAGCGCATTTAATTGGTCCAGAAGTAACAGAGATGGTCGGAGAAATGGTATTAGCATTAAATATGGAAGCCACTGGTCCAGACATCTTCAAATCTATTCACGCACATCCAACGCTTAGCGAAGCAATGATGGAAGCCGCAGCTGCAGCTTGGGGCGAAGCCGTGAATATGTAACTGGAATAAGCAATAACTATTTCAATTACTTACTAGAAGTAATCAAAATAAATAAATAAATCCCTCTTGGCATTATGCTTCAGAGGGATTATCTTTTATTTCAATCTTTGCAAATTCCGCCTGCCAATCAATATTTGGAGCTAAGAAATGTTTCTCTAAGTGAGTGGAAAGCGATGGAACCGGCGTATATAGTTTATATTTTGGAATAAATGGGAAATATGGAGTATAAAGCCAAAGTTTTACGTAGGTTTTAAACCAAGACATACCCTGAAGACTTGGCGATATATACATCAGCGGATTGAATGCTCGTTGCTTTGTTAATGCTATCCACAAACTGGTGTCGTAATTCTTCTTTGCGTAAGTTAGGAATACTTTCTGTGTCTGTGCTAAAACCTTTTTAGTGCTTAGGAAAGTTAAGCAAGCTCCATTTTCAGTGCGCCATTTATGCTTATTGAAAGTAATCTCTTCTTTCTTGTGTTTATGGATATTCATTGTATAATAATCCAAATGATCATAAGGAGTTACGAAATCTGGCTTGTGATCCGATTGAAAGAAATCAAGTATTTTATTCATACAATCTGGCAGATAAAAGTAATCATCTTCTGCAAAAAATATATTTTCTGAGTAATCCTGCTCTAATAATACTTCAATTTGCTTTTTGAAAGTCAAGCCATTGCCGATTGCATTGGTTTCAATAAACTCAATATTTGTAAAATACTTATGGAATAAAGCCTTGTATTCGTCAGGGCAATTATCAAGTATTACCCACATCTTATAATCAATTCCCACTAAGGATTGGCTAAATGAAGCTGCGCATAATTCGGATAATTTATACTTGCTATCTGAATGGATAGCTGGCGATTTGGATATGCCTGGGTAAATTCTATAGGCTATTGCGATTTTTTTCATCTATTTTACCATTTCTTGTGCTTTTTGAATATTTTCTATCGCTGACTTTACTTGGGTATCTCTATCAAATAACACTCTAAAATGTCCTTCATTTCCCCATTTATAATAGGCAATGTATGCTTTTAAGAAATTAAAAATAATATCTCGATTCGCTATATACATCTCTTCTTCATACATATTTTTCCCTTTAATATAATTCAAGAAATTTGCTTCAAAATCTTGGGATACTATGTATTTGGTCGCAAATTCTTCAGGAGAATTATATTGCACAAAGTCTTGGTAGTTGAGAGTATACCAGAAAAGTGAATAAGTTAAAATATATCCGTTTGACTTCAATAGGGAAGTAAGTTTGTTTTGTTTTTCTGGCTCAACTTGAATATCTGGAAAAATACCGCCGAATGAAATAATTGGTCTCCCTTTGCGTGATTTGCATACTTTTACTGAACTTGGATCAAATTTGCTGGCTATTTCTGAAATTGCTGCAACTGTTTTTTCATCACGTAGCTCGAGTTCTGGGATTGATAGATTTTCTTTTTTATTTGATTTGTTAATCAATCTGCCCGAAGGAGTAAAATACTTCGCCACTGTTATCCTGAAAGCTGAAGAATCTGTATATGTCCAAGCTCTTTGGACTAAACCCTTGCCAAGGCTTGTCTGCCCGACGACGATTCCTCTGTCTAAATCCTGCATTACTCCTGAAAATATTTCGCTTGCGGAAGCTGTTTTTTCATTGATTACTACCATTGTAGGAATTTTGTGAAATTTCCCATTTCTATCATTGACGTATACGCTGTCATATTCCTTGCTTTTTGATTTCAATAGCAATATTGTATCTTTGTTGCTGGTCCATTCTTGGGTAATCTTGATGACTTGCCCAAGATTGCCGCCTTGATTATCTTTTAAATCAAGGATTAGCGATGAATATCGTCCTTCGTATTTCTGCATTTCGTTCAATATTTCAGAATGTGATTTGTTGGAGAAACGCGCCAATTTCAAATACAATATTTTAGTATTTGGGACAATGAATGAAGTGCTTATTGATGGGATGTTGTAGTCTTCTCGAGCGAGGTAAATTTCGATGATTTTGCCGTCGCTTATACGCATAATTTTTAGCTTCACGATTGATTTCTCTTCTCCATTTAGGGCTTCTTCTGCGATGTCAGTATTTTTCCCAATGAATATTGAATCATTAATCGCTAAAATTTTGTCGCCAGCTATCAGCCCTGCTTTATCGGCACTGCTGGCTTTTGCAACGTTGATAATATTGATAGTATCATTCAATTTAAAGAGTTCTACGCCTATTCCAACGCTTTCGCCTTCGCTTTCCTCATTGAGAGACTTCCATAGCTTAGCATTAAAGTATTTAGAGAATGGATCTAATTCCGCCAGCATTGCGTTAAAAGTTTTATCGCTCAGTTCATCAATATCGAGAGTGTCATCATAATATTGATGCAAAGTTTTCAATATTGTTTTGAATTTAGAGGCATAGAATGAGATCTTTTCATCTTCGCTTTTGGGCACAATAGTATTGCTGTTGATAGATGAGACTGGCATTATCAACAGCAATACTATTATCAACCAATATTTCTTACATGTATCGATGGATTTCACCTTCATGACGTGCAAAAGATGGTTTGTATTCTTCTGGTTCTCTTCCGAAGCATACGCCAAGGGCTTCATAGAATTCTACTTCGTTAATATCGACGTAGCGTTGTTTGATTGCTTCCTCAGTAGGAATATAAGTAACTAAATCGTGCTCAACGCCAACGACTGTAACGCCAGAGATTCCATTGTTTAGCAATAGGACAGCGCCGCCACCGCCTTGCTTGCCAAATGCCACATCGTAAGAAGAAGTCTCGCCAGCGCGAACTAAATGCCCCAGAGGGACTTCGCGAATTTCAGGCATAGTATAAATATCTTCTACGTAAATTCCTTCAGTTTTCAAGATCTGTTCCCATTCTGGATCTTGTTTTGTATATGCTTCAAGTTGCTTTCTGATATATGCTGCGCCACCGGCTAATCTCTTATGACCGAATGAATCAACGCCAGAAGAGCCATCAGTAAAGTAACTTCCGTCTTTATCTTTTATACCTTCTGCTGCGACGATAATGTAAGTAGATCCCTTTACGTCGCTATTTACTAATCTTTCTGTGTACACCTTTTTGAAATGTTCATAAACGACTTTATAATCCACTCCAATTTCAGGGATTAGAATGCAATCAGCATCGGCACCAATTCCGCCTCTGAAAGCAGTATGCCCAGCATATCTTCCGAATACTTCGATGATTAATGCTCTGTTGTGGGTGGAGCCAGTTGTGCGTAAATCACGAGTAAATTTAGAGATTCTGTTAATCGTAGAATCCCCACCAACCGAATAGGTTTGTAAATCCAAATCCATTGTTTTTGGGACGTGGATACAAGGGATGCCTTGATTTTTTAGATCGACTACTACGGAACCAGTATCATCTCCGCCAGCGATTACCAATCCATCAATATTATGCTTTTTTAGTCCATTTTTAATAATATTGTATTTTTCTGGATTTTGGATCTTTGAGATTTTTACGCGAGAGTGCCCTGCTTCCGAGCCAGCGATTCCAGAATAGATTTTGTCTATTTTTGTAGCATCAAGGATCGGCGGCACGAAGCTATCTAAATTATAAAGTCCGGCGTATCCATTTGGGATTAAGCATATTTCAATACCGAGATGGTGCGCCATTTTTGTAGCACCCATTATCACTGCATTTAGACCACCGCAATCGCCACCACTTGTGATGATCCCTAATTTCTTGATTTCTTTACTCATAATATTTTATTTGAATGTGATTATTATTATCAAATTAATGATATTTTGTATTGTTAATTATTATCCTGAATATC
>CAZGXC010000131.1:0-4975 GCA_964529535.1 uncultured Hyphomicrobiales bacterium
TCAAAATAGAAATCGTAGAAACTAAGTTAGAAGCTCTGCCCGAAACAATAGACTTTGATTTAGTGGAAGTAGGGCAAAGCAAAGAAATTAAAGCTAAAATAAAGGTAAAGCAAGGCGCAGCTTCTATCAAAGCATTTATTAATCCGGGCTTGCCTTTTAGAGTAGTTAGCACTTCGCCACAATTGCCAGCAATCTTGAATAATGGGAATGAAATTGAATATACTGTATCGTTTTCTCCTACAAGCGTCGGAACATTCCAGGACTCAATAATAATCGGCACTGAATTAAATGGTAACATGTGCGAAGATACAGTAATAGTGTATTTGAAGGCACGCGCAAATGCTGGATTGGCTATAGTTTCGCGCAATTTTATTGATTTCGGAATAAATGCGAATTGCCATGATGTTCAGGATACTGTATTTATAAAAAATATTGGGCAATTTGATATTAAGGTAGATAGAGCAGAAATAACTGGCTCGGGAAAGGATTATTATTCTATTATCAATCCGAATGCAAATGATGCCTATGTATTGAAACCAAATGAGCTTAAAGTATATACGATTCGATATAATGCTACTCTTCCGCCAATAAGCAAGCAGGAAGCTATTTTGAATTTTATTAATGATAAAGCGACTTTACCAAAAGTGAAATTATCCGGCGAAAGTGAAGAAATGCTACTCGTGGCATCTCCTGCTTCGCCTATAAATATTGGTTCTGTGCCGATAAATGAAAAACGAAGTATTGATATTTCCTTCACTAACCAAGGGAATATTCCGATAATAATAAATAGTATTAGCTCTGCGAATGCCATTTTGGATATGAATAGCCTTGTTATCAATCCGAAAGAGACGAAGATAGTAAAAGCAGAGGTGCAAGTTACTTCTGTTGGGAACAATTCTTACACAATTAATTATAAAACTTCTTCGCCTTGCCAAGAGGACAGGCAATTCCAGATTAATGCCATTGGTTTGGAGGGGAAAGTAGAAGTTACTCCAAGCTATGATTTCGGTGTATTGGCGCCGTGCGAAGTGGGATCGTCGCATATTACACTAAAAAACACTGGCGACACAGATATCAGCTTGGAATCAATAGAAATACGAGGGGCGGATAAAGCATATTTCTCTATCACTAATATGCCGAACCTACCATCAAATCTCGCACCGACTATGGGCGTGGTAATCAATGTGAATTTTATTCCAACTGCGGCAAGCGATGGCTTAAAAACAGCGGAGATTGCCTTCAAGGTGAAGATTGATGGCAAGCAAGCAGAATTAATTACGCGCTTACAAGGAACAAAGCAAGCTGGTTTGCTGAAGACACCAGATCTATTGGATTATGGTAAAGTAAAATTAAATACCAGCAAAACCCTAAACTTGAAGCTGAAGAACACGGGAGTTCATACAATATCAGAGCTATCATTGGTCTTGCTTAGCGCAGGGAATACCTTCTCTATGCTTCCAGAAATTTCAAATAAAATCTTACAAACGAATGAAGAATTGAGCATTAATGTAAGCTTCCAGCCGAAAGCAATTAAGTCTTATTCCGATACAATTAAAGTATATTACAAGATAAATACATGCTCCGATAGTATGCAAGTTGCCTTGCGAGGCGATGGCACCACTGCGATGAAATTGGCTTTGCGATTGCCGAAATTCGCGGATAAAGATCCACGCGCAAGTATTTTAGATATTCCAATATACGCAAAATTAATAGCAGGCGACGCTGACGCAAAACTCGAAAATACAAATATTCAATTTGATATTTACTTGAATGCGACGCTTTATACAGCCGATGGAATAAGCAATGGCACGCTCTCCAATGAAATTAATAAGCAAACCCAAGAACGAATACTAAAAGTTAACATTAATCAGAAACAGCTGACAAGTGCGGAGACTGAAGTTGCCAGAATAAAGGGCTATCCATTGCTTGGCAATGATACAAAAACAAAGCTCGAGATAATGAATGCCGTGGCAATCAATGCTGGCGATACACTGGAAATTACTCCAGAAAATGGCGAGCTAAGCTATATCATTTGTCGCGAAGGTGGGGATAGGCTAATCAATTATAATACACCTCTTTCGATGAAGATTAATCCAAATCCTGCGATGGACAAGGCGAATATTAACATTACTGCTCTCGAAAATGGCAAGCACTCTCTCGAAGTAGTCAATCTAATTGGTGGCATCCTCCTGCAAAATAGCTTTGTAGTATCCGATGATAAAAGAAATTTCAATTATGAAATCAATCTAAGCGATTATCCTTCGGGAATTTATATCATCATTATAAAAGCACCAAATCAAATTACTACTCAACAATTAAGAATAATAAAGTAAAGTGGAATAAATATGAGAAAATTCATCTTAAAATTCATCTTAAAATTCATCTTGATAATATTGCTAAGCATCGCAAATCTTGGGATAATAAATGCTCAAAGCGAGGCAGCGAAACTCGGCAAGACAGATAATAATTTATTAGAAAACAATTCATCGGATAATAAATCCTTCGATAATTATTCCTTCAATAATGCTATGCACTACGGAGTGTATCTAAATTATCTGCTGAATGCGCACAACGCTGAGTTCTCCACGCTTTCGGGTTGCAAATCCTGCAATCCCGGATTTACCGGTGGCTTTGGGAATGGTTTTGCCATCGGCGCCTTGTTCGAAATTCCCCTTAATAATAATGATTTTATTCTTGGTGCGAGGCTCGGATACTCATTGCGAAATTCAAATTTCTACCTCGATGAGAAGATAGGAAATGCTATTGATAAAGGACTTTCAAAACCGGGAGTTACAGATTTAATTGTTCAGCATTCATTAATAGCTAAACTAAGCACAATAGACATTGAGCCACAAGTATCATATCGTTTTATTGATAATTTCAGAGCTACTCTGGGACTAAAAGCCGCTGTTTTGGCTACGAAATCATTCAGTCAAAAAGAAATGATAATGCAGCCAAATGATGTGGTATATCAAGATACCAGAACGAAAGAGCGGAACATTTACCAAGATCAGACGATACCAGATGCCAAGACCTTGCTTACCTATCTAACTTTCGGAGTATCATATAATTATCGCTTTTCTAATGGTATTGTAATTGCCCCTGAGCTAAAGTATGAACTTCCGCTTTACAGCCTTACCTCTGTTGCTTGGAAGCCATCTGCTTTGGCACTTGGAGTATCGCTCCGCTTCCCAATTATAGATGATCCAACGCCGACTTATGATTCAACTATCATCATTCGCGATACGGCAATTCTATTCGTAGATGCTAATGCCAATCCCGATATTTATCTAAAAAATAAAGAAGAAAATAAAGAAGAGTTGGAATATTCAGATTATAAATTAAATAAAACGACAATAATAGAGCAATACATTAAAGAAGTTCAGAAGGAAATTAAGCAACCAATCGCAAATATTGATTTGCGCGGAGTCGATGCAAATGGCAATATTACAGCCGTTCCAATGCTTACGATTGAGGAAATAGAAACAGAGGAGACATTCCCATTATTACCACAAATATTCTTCCCGCAAAATAGTAGCGATTTAGCTAAATCCAATCTACGCCTGCGAAAGGCAGATGAAATTGCAAATTTTGATGAGCAAAAAATCAATTGGAATACCCTTGATATTTATTATGAATTACTGAATATTATCGGCAAGAGAATGAGGGAAAATCCAAGCGCAAGCATTGTAATTACAGGATGCAACAATAACACAGGCGAGGAAAAAAATAATATTGAACTTTCAAAAAATCGCGCAGAATCAATAAAACAATATCTTCAAAATACATGGAATATTGAAGCAAAAAGAATTGCGACTACTCAACGAAATCTGCCAGAAAAAGTGGCAAATATCACGAGAGAAGAGGGAACCCAAGAAAATCCAAGAGCAGAAATATTTTCGGATAATCCAAATATCCTAAAACCAATTTCTTTAAAAGATATTCAGAGGTCGGCGAACCCGCCAATCGTTCGGATTACTCCAGAAATCCAAAGCGAAAGCCCACTCGCTAAATGGAAGCTAAGCGTTACTCAAAGAGGTGAAATAATAAGAGTATACGAAGGGACAGAGACACCCGAAGCAATTGATTGGATAGTAGAAGCCAAGCCGATTCCAGGGGAAGAATTACCCGTTGTTGTTCGAATTGAAGCAAGTGATAAAAATGGTCAGAAAACAGAAAAGCAAGCAGAGATTAAGATCAATCAACAGACCATCAAAAAGAAAAAATACGAGATGATAGATGATAAGCGCGTGGAAAGATTCTCCTTAATCCTATTTGATTATGATAAAAACGACGTAACTCCAAAGCAGGAAGAAGCAATAAAGCATATCAAAAACAGGATAGAGCCGAATTCAAGCATTATCATTACTGGTTATGCAGATAGGACTGGCGAAGCCGCATATAATCAAGCTCTTTCGCTCGAGCGCGCAAAGAACGTAGCTAATTCTCTCGGCATTCCAGAAAGCAGGGCAATTATCCGCGGCGCAGGCAGTAGCACATTGCTTTTTGATAATGATTTGCCAGAGGGCAGAAGCTACAATCGCACCGTAAAAATAGTAATCGAAACAGTGAAGTAATATGATTTGATTAGGAAATAAATACAAGAGTATAATAAAAAGGGATACCAAAAATGGCATCCCTTTTATTTTATTTTCAATTCTAATTATTGTTCTTCAGCTAATTGTCTTCGAGCTATATTTTCAAAAATTAATATTCTTTTTGCAATTCCAATAACTCTTTAATCTCTTCTTGGTCTAATCCAGAAAGTGGCGAGCTATCGTCCCTGATTTTCTTGATTTTCCCTGTCGTATCCAGTTCCGTTAGCTGCTCTTTGTCGATTGCTTGATAAGAATTCTTTTTCTGATTATATAAAGTAATAATATGTTTAAAAATATCAATCTTTATAATTTTCGCAGTTCCTTCCGGCATTTCCACCAGAGAACCGATTGGCGGATAATCCTTAAATGCGTCGATA
>CAZGXC010000132.1:0-4926 GCA_964529535.1 uncultured Hyphomicrobiales bacterium
GAAGCTATTAGATCCGCCGCTTAATTTTATATTTGAATAGAAATCTCTGCTGCTGTTAGTAATGAAATTTACAGCACCAGCGAAGGCATTCGGACCAAGAACGCGAGAAGCGCCACCAGCCAGAATTTCGATCTTGTTGATTGATTCAAGATCTATTGGCAAATCTAAATTGTGGTGTCCCGTCTGCATATCGCTCATTTTAATACCATTTAGCATCACGAGAGTTTGGTCGTGATTGCCGCCGCGGATTCCTAAATCCGAGGTAGCTCCACTTGCTCCGCGCTGGCGTAGGTCAATAATACTTTGATTTTTCAGCAATACTTCAATGTTTTGTGATACTGCATTGCTAATTTGGCTTTTATTTATTAGGTCGAGCGATCTACCGCTCTCTTGATAGGTTACGGGAGTTCTGGTCCCTGTAATAATTATTTCTTTTGCAATAGTAGTGTCTTTTGTGATGTCAAACGACAACAAACTGTAGCTAATAGAGAGAGAAATAATAGAACAAAATATTAGCTTTTTGATGATATTATACATCTTATGGTTATTTGATAGTGAATAAATAAGACTACAAAATTACGGTAAATAGTAGATAAATGCAAATTTCGGAGATTTAATAGAATTTAATTTAACTATTGTTTTTGTATGATAAAATATTTTCTTAATTTTGAAAATATTTCAATGGTGGATATAAATAACATTTTTTAAATATTATCAAAGGTTTTACAATGAAGCGTTTTAATTATTTCGGAATTAGCCTTTTGATGGCAGTGATGCTGTTCATCTCCTGCTCTGGCAACAAGTCAGATCTATCAGTGCTAATACCGAAGGATTCGTATGTAGTCGTAAATATGAATCTCGGAAAACTCTACGACAAGGGAAATTTCAAAGATTTCGACAAGACCCAGCTTTACGCTCAGGTAAATGGATTGCTAAGTATGTTCCAACCAGAAACTGGTAAGATACTTACTGAATTAGCAACTAATTCCAAAGGCACTGGTATTGACGTAAAAGGCGAAATGTATGGCTACGCAAATGATAATTATGTAGGCATATTAATCCCAATAAAGGACAAATCTAAATTTAATGATTTCTTGAAAAGAAATCAATCTGCGGACAAAAAGGAAGAGCCTCGCAAAATCGAGCAATTCCTCGCAGTTGGCGGAGATAATTCCAGCTTAGTAGCATGGAATGATAATGTGATTTACTTCTTGCAGGGAATGAAATCACAAGCAAAACAACAGATGGAAACAGACCTGAAAGCATTCGCTGCTCAGAAAAAAGAGACCTCAATAGAATCGCACCCATTCTACGAGAAGTTCATCAGCGGGAAAAAAGATATTTCCGTGATGATGGATTTAGAGAAAATTTACAACACTGCTGATGCTACAGCAAAAGCAACATCTGGGCTTGGCGACCTCCCCTTGCTAAGTCAAGTTTCAAGTATGATGAGAGGCAGCTACACTGCTTTCTACACTGAATTTAATAACGATGTTGTTGATGTGATGGTCGAAACAAAAGCTTCAGACGAAATGAAGAAAATGTTCGACTACGACAAACTCTACAAGAAATCAATGAGCGATAGATTGCTTAAATTAATCCCAGGAAAAGCATTCATCGTAGCTTCTATGGCAGTCGAGCCAAGCGAAATGGCAAAAGGATACAAGGAAATGCTTAGCAAAATAACCAAAGACAACAACAGCGAAAGCTCTGCGCTAATTAATACAATCTTTGCTTCATTCGATAAATATATCAATAGACTCGATGGAGAAATGGTATTTGCTTTGAACGATATTACAGAATCTGCTGATATGTTTAGTCCTTCAGTGCCAGAATTCTCATTTATTATTGGCACAAAAGATAATAATATATTAACCGATATAGTAAAAGATATTCCATTGCTCAAAATTAAGGGCAATTATTTAGAGATTCCGACAGGAACAGAAATAGGCACACTCTATATTACTAATGCAAATAACTTGTTATATATTACAAATAATATGTTCATGACTGCTGTTGCAGTAAAAGGCGAATGCGAAGACAATATCACAAAATCGCCATACATGGCACAATTGAAGAGCGGAATGTTCTTCCTAATGAATTTGAATTTTGATAACTTCCCAGATGGTATTAAAGCACAAATGTCATCAGATTTCGTTAAGCCACTCGCTGATAAATTAAATATCTTCGAAGCATTTACGGTTGAAAACGTAAAAACTGGCGAGACAATGAAAGGCTCCCTTAAACTTAAAAAGCATAACCAAAATGCACTATTGACTTTATTCCAAGCAATAGAAAAAGCAGCTGGCGGCGCAATGGCTGGCGGAATGTAAGATCTGATATGAGAGAAGATTAGAAAACTTCCCCATCTACAAATAAGCAAACACCCGTTCAAACTTTGGTTTGTTCGGGTGTTCTTGTTTTATTTAATTCTTATTTAATTAAGGTCTGATTAATTCTCTTCTTACTTCTTCTTCACTAACTTAACAGCATCTGGGAAATATTTGAGAGCATCCATCAATTGCTTGTCCATTAGGGAGAAGACCTGTGATGATTTATTTCTGTCCCATATTGAGCGCGCTATTGTTGATTTAATAGATGTTTGGAAGAAGTCTTTGTCGGCTTTGGCGTGTTCATCGTTCCACTTTATTTCTTTGCTTTCAGCTAATTTTCTTAGATCTTGAAGCATCTTATCGTCGACGTTGAAATTGCGCACAAATCCTATGAAGTTATCATGATATTTCTCTTTCAGAGCTTTGCCATCCGTATTCAGGTATTCTTCTACGAATTGATAGAATAGGTTTTTGCCACGGATATCAATACTTAATTTAGTGATGGTGTCGCTTTTGATAATTACATCAGGAGTGATGCCGCCGGCACCGAATACAGTTCTGCCCATTTTAGTTTTGAATAATGGGAGTGAATCAATATTTATTTTTTCTTTGTCGCTTTTTGCTTTTTCATTGAACTTCTTTGTCTGCTCTTTGATCTTTTTCATAGCATCTTGGATATAATTACCATCTTCGAGATCTAATCTGCCGACCAAATGTCTGTAATCGTCTTTGTCTTGATATTTTCTTTGAATACATCTGCCAGAAGGAGTATAGTATTTAGAGATAGTCAATCTGAATGCAGAACCATCGCCGAGAGGATATTGCCTTTGGACGAGTCCCTTTCCGAAGGAAGTTTCGCCAATTACTAAACCTCTATCTTGGTCTTGGATAGCTCCAGATACGATTTCGCTTGCGGAAGCAGAGCCGGCATTAATAAGGACGATAATCGGTAGATCTTCCCATTTATTTCCGCCTCTTGCTACGTAAGATTCGTTAAATTCAGGTCTTTTGCCGATAGTATAAACGATGGTATCGCCATTTCCTAAAAATTCGTCTGCCATTCTAAATGCTTGATCCAAATATCCACCTGGATTATATCTTAAGTCAAGGACTAATTTTTTCATACCTTGCTTTTGCAATTCTTCGAGAGCTTCATTCAACTCTTGATTAGTAGTCGCCATAAATCTATTAACTGCTACTATACCTATATCAGTGCCATCGAGGATATATTTAGAAGTTACTGAATTTAATGGAATTTTATCGCGAGTAATGCTAAAGTGAATCAGGTCTTTGCTGCCGCTTCTCTTCACGTCGAGGACGACCACAGTGCCTTTTGGTCCTTTTAATTTCTTTGGAACGTCCGATCTGGAAATTCCGATAGCATTCTGCCCATCGACTTTAATGATTTTGTCTCCACCCTGGATACCAACCTTTTCGCTTGGTCCGTCAGCAATCGGGGAAACTACAGTTAGCGTGTCGTTTACTATATCAAATTCTACTCCGATACCGTCGAAGCTTCCGGAGAAATCTTCGTTGACAGCCTTCATCTCTTCTGCGGATATATACGTAGAGTGTGGGTCAAGCTCCTCGAGCATACCTTTGATGGCAGCTTCAGTCATCTTATCAGCATCGACATCCGTAACGTAATTTTTCAGTGCAGTATTTAGCACTCTGTCGAATTTCTTAATATTCTCGAAAACATTATCGCCCGAGATAAGCGGTTGTAGAGCGAAGCCTGCGAGTGCGCCACACAGGACGACTGCTCCCGTCAAGAGGTATTTGCGCATTTATTCTCCGATTGTTATTTTATTATTTAAAATTATAGTTTACAAAAATAAGAATTTATTTGGATTAAATAAAGATATTCTCCATAAAATACGTATTCCTACGTATATTCTTGTTAGATTTATAACGAAAAACAGCAATATTAGTTGCAATTATTTTAGCATTATCAAAGCGAATTTGTCAAAATAATTACTGTCTTTATTTGAGAAGCGGACATCAAAATTTGCTGATTGGGCAGTTGCTGACATATCAACAGCAAATGCTGTCGGTCCGGGGCGGCTATCCAATTTGTTGACGCAATTTGAGCGATTTCCATTAATACACGCGCAGGTGACTTCTTCGCAAATTTGGCAGTTTGAATGATTAAATGCAAAAGCAAAAGGGTATCCAATGGAGAGCAAAGCACGCTCCACGGCAAGTAAATCAGCTGAAATTCGGCGATATGAGCTGTTTAGTTCATCTGTGTCTGTATTCTTTATTTTCAAGCGAATTATTATCGCATCGGTATATTCAGAGAAAAACTCTCTGCATTCACGCAAATCAGGAGTATGCGGAGGGCAAGTGCCACATCCGTAATTCGGGCATCCGAAAGTGCATTTAGCTCTAACTCTCTGGGCGGTTACGATGTCTCTTGCTGAAATAAAAGCGAAATCAATGAAACCGAATTTATTGAGTATCCCAATAATCTGCTGTTGTTGCATATAGTGTTAATCAAACCAATCATATATTCATGAATATTGTTAGTTTTAAACGTGCAAGTTGAAATAATATTGATTTTATCGATTCATCCTTTTGCTTCTTGATACTT
>CAZGXC010000133.1:0-4919 GCA_964529535.1 uncultured Hyphomicrobiales bacterium
CATCTACGCCACCGAGATCTACGAACACACCGAAATCAGAGATTGCTTTTACGGCACCTTCGAGGACTAAGCCTTTTTCTAACTTGCCGATAATTGCAGCTCGCTGCTCGGATAATTGTTCTTCTAATAGGATCTTATGGCTTACTACGACGTTTTCGCTTGGGTGATTTACCTTTACTACTTTTACGTCGATAACGTTGCTTACCCAAGAATCGAAATCGCGCACTGGGCGGACGTCAATTTGAGAACCTGGTAAGAAAGCTTCTATACCTAATAAATCCACAACCATACCGCCTTTGATGCGGCGAAGGATGCGAACTGGCACTACTTGTTGTTCTTGATTTAATTTGAGAATATCTTCCCAAATACGCATAAAGTCAGCTCTACGGCGAGACAGGAGTAATTTACCGGTCAGGTCCTCGATGTTTTCTATATATACGTCAATTTTGTCGCCGATTTCTAAAGTTTCAGCGTTTAATAATTCTGCTCTTGGCACGATACCGAGAGACTTGAAGCCTATGTCAACATGGACTTCATCTTTTGTGATAAAGACGATTTTTCCGGATACCATTTCGTCTTCTTTGATGCTTGTGATGCTCTTATCCGTCATTGTTTTATACGCATCATCATCGAGGTCTAAATCTGCAAAACCGCTCTCCAGAAGCTTCGTTAATCTGTCGAGAGAATTATCATTCTTAGGTGTTGTGGATTGAAGTTTAGCCATTGGGTTCGCTGTAGAATCTTCTACTGGAGAACCTTCCGCTACGTTTTTTGCGTCTTGAGTCATTCTAAATTACTCCAAGGGGTTTTTAGTTAATAAATAATGTTAATTATGGGTGTCTCTTTTCTCGTAATCCATAATACGTTTATGCGATTAAGAACACTTTTTGTATAAAAAGAGACACGCAAATTAACACTTTTTTAGGAATTTTCCAAAAAAAATTGAAAATAATATATTTATGACCTCGTCTCTAATCTAATTATGGGTAGTATTGTATTAATAAATTACCAATAAAAATTTTATGAAGAAATTCTATTCCAAAATATCAATATTTAAAGTATTAATAATATTAATTACTTTATCATTATTAACAATATCATGTAGCAATATGGAAATTAGCAACAGGGCTGCGTGCCCCAAATTCGCAGATAGTCCTGCTGGACACATTAAAAAATTCTTGTATTACGCTTCATTGGCGGGGAGCGCATTCAATTCCCAAGCATGGAGAGTGATAGTCCACAATAACGATTCCTTAGATATTTTCATTGACGACTCGAAGTCCCCACAAAGCAAGAAACCCACGAGGCAATATCTATGCTTATCCATTGGTGGATTTGTTGAAAATTTCGAAATAGCTGCTGCTAATTGTGGCTACGCTTGCGAGATTAGCATTGATAACGAGAGCGATGGATTTACCATCCCAGCGGCAACAATCAAAATATCCAAACAGGAAGGCTTAATCCAAAATATCACCCTCGATGATTTAGCGAAACGCCGCACTTTGAGAGTAGAATACAAGAAAGACGAGATAGACTATGAAACACTTCAGAAGATAGTCGGAAGTAGCCGCGAAAAAATCCTATACTTTGATGTTGATTCAGAAACTGGGAATTATCTCAATGAAAATATGCAAAAAATGGCAGATGCTTTGATGGGTAAGAACTATTCGAAGAATCTAATTGATAATACGCGTGGGTGGATTGTGTTCATGGCGGAGGATACAAGCCAAAGCAATTTGATTTATGCAGGTAGATTAAACGAGAGAGCAAACATTATATGTAATAAGCTTGGGATTGGGTTTCAGGCTATGAATTTTATCACAGTCAATAAAAAGGCATCAGAGGAGCTAGGGAGGTTTATTAAATCCCCAATGCTACCAGTGCTGATGGCGAGGATAGGACGCTTAGACCTTATCCCAGCTCCCGTGTCCGAGCGCCGCAGCGTGGAGGAATTTACTACTTTTAAATAAAGAGAATTAAATAATAGAGATAACTAAAGTGAGGATATAAATAAAGGGCGGAAATTCAAATTAATGAATCCGCCCTTATTATTTATTCGCTAAGTAGAGTTACCTAATTAGCAATAGCCGAGTAGCATTTTATTTGAATGTTACTAATGCTTGACCAGTTTCTACTCTATCGCCCATGTTTACATCTACTGAAGCGATTTCTCCGTCTTTTGGAGAAGCGACGTTAGTCTTCATTTTCATAGCTTCAAGGACTGCTACGACATCATTCTCTTTTACAGCTTGACCAGGTTTTACCAATACTTCAAGCACTACTCCATTTATAGGAGAAGTTAAAGCATTGCCATCAACGGCTATTTTTTGTTTAGCTTTTGGTTTCGCAGTTGGTGCAGCCACAGGAGCAGCAGCCACTGGAGGCGCAGCTAAAGTTGGTGGTGCGAAAGCAGTTTGCTGATAATATGACGGCAAAATTTGATTTTCGTCATCTTGTAGAACTTCTACTTCTACTTCATATTGTTTTCCATCAACGGATATTCTTAATTTTTTCATTTGCTTATTTACCTCTTTATTGGGTTATGAGAATTTAAATTTTGCATTCTGCCCATCATCGTCCAGCCACTTTTCTTAGATTCGTGGACGGGGCATAGGAAGTTAATTTTGTTGATTTTAACTTTATATCCTAATGCAGCGGCAGCAACTGCTGTGATCAGAGTAATTAATTCTTCTTCTTCTTTTTTCATTGTTTATCTATCCTCTATTTATTAATTATATTATTTCAATAAAGCACTTATGTGAAAAATAATAATTTATTAGTCCCAAACGGTCTTTTGAGATACTCATAAGACCGTTTGGGTAAATAATATTACATTGGCACTAAGCCGTGTTTCTTCTGTGGTCTAAGTTCGCGTTTGCTCTTTGAAGTCTCAAGAGCGATAGATAAGTATAATCTGGTTTGCATTGGTTCGATTACAGAATCAATCATACCAACGCTTGCAGCTACGTAAGGGTTGAGCAATTCATCTTTGTATTCTTGGATAAGCTCAGCGCGACGAGCAGCAGGATCTGCAGCATTTTTGATTTCGTCTTTTTTCAATACTGCTACGGCGCCTTCTGGTCCCATTACAGCGATTTCTGCAGTTGGCCAAGCAGCTACGCGGTCAGCGCCCATAGATTTAGCGCACATAGCTAAGTATGCACCACCATAAGCCTTGCGGACTACTAATGTTAATTTAGGAACAGTTGCTGCTGCGTAAGCAAATAGCATTTTAGCTCCGTGGCGAATAATACCGCCGTGTTCTTGGTCTGTGCCAGGCATAAATCCAGGAACATCTACGAAAGTCAAAATAGGAATATTGAAAGCATTACAGAAGCGGATGAATCTTGCGCCCTTATCGGAAGCATTAATATCGAGGATACCGCCCATGTGAGCTGGTTGATTAGCTACAACGCCAACAGTTCTGCCATTTAAGCGAGCGAAAGCCACGATAATTGATTTAGCCCAATGCTGATGAACTTCGAAGATAGAGCCTTGATCGAATACTCTGTTTAAGACAGAGAACATATCATAGCTTTCTCTTGAATCATCTGGTAAAACTGAGTTTAGAAATTCGTCGTTGCCGATTTCTAATTCATTTGTGCCGTAGTTTGGAGCTTCTTCTGTGTTATTAGAAGGTAAATAGCTAAGTAAAGTTTTTGTAATTTCGAGAGCGTGAGCATCATCATTTGCTACAAAGTGAACGTTTCCGCTTAATGCAGCTTGAGCCATAGCTCCGCCAAGTTCTTCTGGGGAAATATCTTCGCCAGTAGCTTGCTTAATAACGTCTGGACCAGCGATGAACATCTTACCAGTGCCTTGCACTTGGATGATGAAATCCATCAAACCTGGTGAATATGCAGCACCACCGGCGCATGGACCTGCTACGATAGCGATTTGTGGCACAACGCCAGAGAGCAATGTGTTATGGTAGAAGATATCACCATAGCCACGAAGAGAGTCAATACCTTCTTGTATTCTTGCTCCACCAGAGTCATTGATAGTAACAAGAGGTGCACCATCTCTTAGAGCTTTGCGAGCCATTTCGCAAATTTTCCAAGCGTGCATATAGCCCACTGAACCACCGGAGATAGTGAAATCCTGCGAAGCAGCATATACTAATCTACCATTTACAGTTCCAAGAGCAGTAGCTACGCCATCGGCGTGCATAGGATTGCCCTTCGAGTGGTCGCCAAATTGCTTATTTGGGTCTGCGAAGATGAAAAATTCATCGTAAAAGCCGTTATCGAACAGCATTCCTAATCTTTCGCGGGCGCTTGCTTTCCCGGCTTTATGCTGCTTTTCGATTCTCGCTTCGCCACCGCCTAAAATTGCAATGGCTTTCTTTTCGCGCAGCATAGTAATTTTTTCGTTTACTGTACTCATATCGTATCTATTAATCCTTCAGGATATTATTTATAAAAATTATATTGCTCTATGTAATACCTTATTAATCGTTAATTCTTTGATATTATTGTAAATGTTGTTTTAGCAAAATAACAGAACAAATTAACGAATTACTAAAATAAGCACTTATTTTGAGATTTCAAAATAAATGGGAAAAATATAGGTGCTATTTAATAAGTTTTTGAAATTATTGCTCGATTTTCGAGTTAATTCTCATCAGATAACACATATTTCTTGAAAAATGCAAAAATATAGCGAACTCCGCAGGAGAATAATGCCGTCCCGATACCTGAATATAATGGACCCATAATATGCTCCGGAAGCAATCCCGATTTTCGCAATAAAGCACCTCCGAATATCATTATAAACATTATGATATAAGAGGGAAGGTCAAAAAACTGCCAGAAATAGCCTTTGTCTATTATACTTGTGCGTATCCTTTTAATATGCTTGTAAACGGACTTACGGAAAATCTTCCAGTAAAATAATATGAAGACCGCAAAGCCACCGAG
>CAZGXC010000134.1:0-4881 GCA_964529535.1 uncultured Hyphomicrobiales bacterium
ATGAATTTGGTGATTTAAATATCGAAACTACGACGCTATCTATTATATTATCATTGAAGTTATCGATAATATTTCCATAATGAATTGTATGAGATTTCATTTGAGAGATTTGAGATTTCCCACGAAAAATCTTATCTACTACTTCAAATGTAGATGCACCAGAAACCCTAATGACGGCGATACCTGATACTCCCGGTGGAGTTGCTAATGCGGCTATTGTTCTCATAAAATATAGTTATAAAATAAATTAATAGTGTTAAATAGTTCTAAGTATTTTAATCAATTCAACTAAAACTGATTGGACTGTGCGCTCGCGTATCATTTTCCTATCGCCTCTTAAATTTAAGAGAATTGGGAAATCTCCAGTAGCATAACTAATAGAAACCCAAACTGTGCCAACTGGCTTATCTGTTGTTCCACCATCGGGTCCGGCAATTCCAGTAATTGAAATAGCAAAATCTGTATTCATTTGTTGCCTAATATTTCTACTCATTTCGATAGCAGTTTCTTTGCTAACAGCTCCATATTTTTCAATAGTATCTGCTGAAACTTTTAGATTGTTTATTTTAGCTTCATTTGAATAAGTAACTATTCCACCAGTGAAAAATTTAGAAGATCCTGCTATATCCGTTAGAGCTGAGGATAACATTCCAGCCGTGCAGGATTCTGCTGCGGAAATAGTAAGTTTTTTATTAATAAGGATTTCAGCAACAATTTCTGCGTAATTTCTCTCATCATTACTGATGATATAATCCTTAATATTTCTCGTAATATATTCATCTAAACGAGATAACTCTTTTTCCGCTGATGATTTATTTATTCCATAAGCACCAATTCTTAACTTTACTCCGCGATATGAAGGAAGAAAAGCTAAAGAAGAATTACCAAGAATTTCAGGAATAATTTTTATCAAATCAGCTAAATATGATTCTCCAATTCCACTTGTTTGGATATTTTTATAAATAATCAAATCTGATGAATGCTCATTATTAAATTTATCAATTATATCAAAAGCTACATCTTCCATTATACAAACCATCTCCTGCGGAACACCTGGAAGAGAGAAAATATACTTTCCATTTTCTTTAAAAAGCATTCCGGGAGCAGTTCCGAGTTTATTCCATAATAATTCAGATCTACTCGGAATAAATGCTTGAGGTTTATTTCTATCGGACAACTCTAAACCTCTTTTTTGGAAGAGTTTAACAAGATGTTCTGTCCATACTTTATTTTCTACAAAAGAATCTTTGAAATATTCACATAAAACATCTTTTGTAATATCATCGTGAGTTGGTCCCAATCCACCAGTAATTATAATAATATCTGATTTCGGCAATAGATCATCTAATTCAGAAATAATATCTTGGCGCGCATCGCTAATAGAAGTAATTTTATTTATTTTACATCCTCTATTTGTCAGTTGCTCCGCTAACCATTTAGAATTGGAATTTAATATTTGTCCTATCAGAATTTCATCGCCGATTGATATAATTGAAGTATTTAGCATATTATTTTTTCTCGGTTTCTTCTGTTTGTAAAGCTGAATAATCATTATAATGATTACGTGAATATAACAGCATAATTATTCCAAGCATAATAAAAGGAATACTTAGCCATTGACCTAAATGAAGAGCCATAGAATTTTCAAAATCTACTTGAACATCTTTAAAATATTCAATAAAGAATCGCGCTACAAACATTCCAATTAAAAATACACCGCTTAAAAATCCTGATTTCTTATACATATCTTTCTTGAAGAAAAAGAATAATAAAATCAACAGAAGTATTAAATAAGCAATCGCTTCATATAATTGACCAGGATGGCGAGGAATCATATCATTTCTCATAAAGACTACTGACCAAGGTAGATCAGCGGGTTTTCCTACAATTTCAGAATTAATAAAATTACCGATACGAATACACATTCCTGAAAATGGAATCACAACGGCAATTAAATCTCCGAGGCTGAAGAAGTTAAAACCTTTATTTTTATAAATAAATAATAACATAGCAATAACTATTGCTACTGCCGCTCCGTGACTGGAAAGTCCTCCCTCTCGAACATTTAATATTCGCAGAGGATCGCTTAAATAAACATCTGGTTCATAGAATAAGCAATGCCCAAGCCTTGCACCAATAATAGCAGCCATAATCAAATAGAAAATCAGAGAGTCAAGTGTTTTTTGAGGAATCTCTAATCTTTTAAATTGCTTTGTTAGAAAATAATATGCTCCTATTAATCCGATAGCAAACAAAAGTCCATACCATCGAATGGCAATAGGAGAAGTTATAATTTCCGGAGCAGCATTCCAATAAATGGTTGCTAAGCTAGTAATTGGAAAATTCATTTGATTTGTATTTATATTTTAAAAATTAGTAGACGAAATGTATAAAAAATTATGTTCTAAAAATGAAATAAACAGCTCCAAGCATACATAATCCCGCCCAAAGATAGTCTAATTTAAATGGTTCATTCATAAACATAATTGAAAATGGAACAAAAACACTCAAAGTAATAACTTCTTGGAGTATCTTTAATTGAGCAACTGACATCTCAGTATATCCGATTCTATTGGCTGGAACCTGGATTAAATATTCGAATAAAGCAATTCCCCAACTGATAAGAGCAGCTATATACCATTTTTGATCATTTAATTTTTTTAAATGTCCATACCAAGCAAAAGTCATAAAAACATTTGATAGTACGAGCAAAACTGAAGTTGTAATGATTACATTCATTTTAAAAACATTGTTGATTCAAATAAACTGAATACAAAAATACGGAATAATTTTGAGCTAAACATTAAAAGAGAAATTTTGAAGAATTTGGTATACTATCTTTGAAAGATAATAAAATATAAAATCTTAATTCTTTTCCTTATTATTCTTATTAGGGCGGTGGAAAAGTTGAAAAAAAATACTTGCATCATATTTATATCATTATAATAAGGAGACTTACAGGAAGGGAAAAAAGACAAAATCTAAGAGGAAAAGAGATGGGATAAAAATAATCTTATACAAAGCAATGTGTATTAACATAAAACAAGAAAAAGAAATACACATATTTAGAAAATTATTAACATAGTCTTCACACAAAATTTATAATAATATGTGGAAAATGTGGATAAGATGTTAAAAAAAAAGCTACCTCGAATGAAGTAGCTTTTTTTTTATAAAATCAATATTACTAATATTCAATACCTTCAACTTTTGATTTAGAATCTTTGGTTTTATGCTTGCGGAGCTGGCGAGTTAGCTTATCAGCTGCTAAGTTTAAGCTTTTTACGAAATCCTCGCTACTTTCCTTTGCTATTAAAGTGCTACCATCAATTTGGAGGAAAATCTCCACTTGGCAAGTAACATCTTGAGTAAAAACGACATCAGCATTTGTGATGTTTTCGTTATATTTTGACAATTTAGCCACTGTTTCGTTAGCGGCATCATTTAAAACTGGTGTAGATTTTAAATGTCTAAAAGTGATTTGTGTCTGCATAATTTACCTCACTATAAAAAAGTTTTTTGTAAATAAAACAATCTTGTTTCAATATAAAAAACGATTAAGTTTTAAATAATTGTATTATTATAGTGAAAATTTTAAATATTTTGTATAATTTTGATATTATTTATGTAATTAATATAAAAATAGGGTGAAAATATGATAAAGATTGATCCATTGGATTACTACAATATAGATGATATGCTCTCAAATGATGAGAAATTACTCCGCGATGCGACTAAGCAATTCGTAGCGGATGAAATTTCTCCGATAATTGAAAAATATTATGAAAAGGGAGAGGCAATTCCTGATTTAGCTGAAAAATTAGGAGCTATGGGATTATTCGGCATTACCTTGCCAGAGGAATACGGTGGGCTTGGTGCCGATTACATAGCTTATGGCTTAGCAATGCAAGAATTGGAATACGGAGATTCGGCGGTGCGCTCATTCGCTTCTGTTCAGAACTCGCTCGGAATATTCCCGATTAATAAATATGGGAATGAAGAGCAGAAACGCAAATATTTACCAAAGCTATGCACAGGAGAAATGATCTCTTGCTTTGGGCTAACGGAGCCGGATTTCGGTTCCAATCCCAATGGGTTGCTTACGAATGCTGTTCGAACCGATGGAGGGTATCTGCTAAATGGTGCAAAAATGTGGATCACAAACGGAACCATCGCTGATATTGCCATAGTTTGGGCGAAATTTGAGGGAGAAATAACAGGATTTATTATTGAAAAGGGAACAAAGGGATTCTCTGCTCCTGAAATGAAAGGAAAGCATTCACTAAGAGCATCTGTTACTTCCGAGCTAATTATGCAAAATTGCGAGATCCCAGAAGAAAATAGACTTGCGGTAAATGGTATCAAAGGTCCGCTAAATTGCTTAACAGAGGCGAGATACGGTATCGCTTGGGGAGCCGTCGGTGCTGCCACAGCGGTTTTTGAATCAGCTCTAAAATATTCGCAAACGCGCATTCAATTTGGAAAACCTATCGCGGGATTTCAAATCACCCAACAAAAATTAGTAACAATGCTGAATGAGATAACCAAAGCTCAGCTACTGAATTTCAGGTTGGCAAAATTACGGAATGAAGGCAAAGCAGATTATCGGCACGTATCATTAGCAAAACTGAACAATGTTAATATAGCCTTAGAAGCTGCGAGAATATCGAGAGAAATACACGGAGCGAACGGAATTTCAAACGAATATTGCATTATGCGACATGCGAACAACTTGGAATCAGTAAAGACATACGAGGGAACTAACGATATTCATACGCTGATCCTCGGGAATGATATTACTGGAATTCCAGCTTTTGAATAAAATATGCGACGAAAAGATGGATTATTCACCGCAATTTATGCGGTGAATAATCGTCTTAA
>CAZGXC010000135.1:0-4875 GCA_964529535.1 uncultured Hyphomicrobiales bacterium
CTCTTCGGATATAATTTATTCCTAAGGCTTAGGACTATGTGCTTTGTATCAATTTCTTTTATGGAGCATTTTAAAATATCGTCCTGGCTGGAGGAATAATGCTCATCATCTATTTTATACAAGACGACGGCATCGCCCTGGCGAAAGGCATCGCTTGCTACTAATTCTGGATTTGGATTATCACTTCTGAAAAAGAACAAATGAAGTTGCTCTAAATCAGAGCCTTCCTCGCAAAACTGTAAATCTGAAATAATATTGCTGCTATCAACTGAGTTATTGGAAGAATATTCCAACCTCAATTTCGCAGAATCTTTTGTAGTCTGCGCATTGACCTCTTCCAGCACGAAAGTGCAGAAACTCCTGTAATATTTCTTAGCTAAATCTGATGAGTTTAAGTAATTCTCTTGGAATTTGACAACATCTGCTACCTTGTATTTCGGTAACGCATCAACGCTTTTGAAAATATTCAGCAATTTAATATCGAATTGCTCGCCACGGCTTTGCTCTAATTCATACACTAATTGATTCCGCAGATGAACAATCTGCGAAGTCATATAATCGCTAATTGGTGCGTTGCGGCTTGGGTCATTGGTGCATCGGGCATAGTATATGGAAGAGTTTCCGCTCCTCTCTTCATACACAGTTTCTAATAATAAATTATAGCAACAAACCTGCGCATAATGATTATTCCACATTCCGATGGGTATCTTCTTATTGCTGGTGCCACTGCTCTGGATAATCCCCTTGTTCTTATCGGGGAAATTGCCCGATTTTAATTCTACTATTTCCTTATAATTCTTATCGGTAGGGCTTTCGATTAATAAATCCAAACGTCCCTGCATTCCCCATTTCGTGGAGATATACGAAGGCTCGATAATAGCATTTTCTCTATCAATATTCTGGCTATACACCTTAATATTATTATAAAAGATTTTTAGTTCTTCATTAAGTGTTCTGATACCGCTCGGATCTTGAATACTCAAAGCAAATAGAGATAATGGCTTCATTTTGATGGCATTTTCGTAGCATTCATCGAAGCTAATATCGGGATTAATAATTAAATCATCGAAGATATTATTGACAATATTTCCCTTCAGCATACTAAATGATACACCGCTCGGCAATAGAAAGCTAATAAAATTCAAGATGTGCGAAGCTCCGCCATCTAAAAAGCATTCAGCAATCTCTGTTACGTCAAAGAGGTATGATGGATCGAGAATGATATGGGATTTCCTATTTAGCTCATATCCATCTGCATTCACAGATAGATTTAGCAAATTAACTGGCATCCCAGAATTATGATTTGAATTATTATCTTGATAAGAATCAAACAGATATTCCCATTGTTCGCTTAGTAATAAATCAAAGACTTCGTCCTCGCTAACGATTTTAATGTATTTCTTGCCCGTCGTTTCATCTTCAAACGCGTTAATTATCTTTGCGAAAAGTATATCGCTAGTATTACCGCTTATTACATCTTTTTGGTAGGGGATATTATGCGTCTCGATACTTAAAATCTTGTCGCTAATAATATCGGAGGAATCGCCATTAATCAGTTTATTGATATTAATGGCAGTTTGAGCAGTTACGTTGATAATATTCTGCGAAACCTTGCGATCGGCATTTTTCCGCAGAATATTTGTAAACTGGCGCAGGGAGCGCAGCGCATTAGCTAATTCAGCACTTATTCTATATTCATTGATTATATATTCAATTTTTGAAGAATCAGAATAGAAATACTGCTGGACGCTATTTGTTAAGCTCTCTATTATTTCGATGATAATACCATACAGCTGAAAATATTTGATCCGTAGATCAATAGATTCATCTAAGTAAATATCAGTAATATTTTTCAGAAAATGTTCAGCTTTTTCAGGCTTCGAGTCGCACATCCTTTATCCGTAATTGTATCATATTATGCCCGTTATAGTTGCTCTCCTCTATGTTATACACAATAGAGAATGGTTTGCCCGTATTGCAGACATCAATTTTATGCCCCAGATTGTAACCAATGGCATCAATTACGAAATTGGATTGATAGGCGCGGAACTTCAAATGATTGCTTCCTACGATTTTCACATTGCTTGCTACAGTAACCCCTTTGGAATAGAAGAATGGCTTCTGATTGTCGTATCCGAATGGAGCTAATTTCTGTAATGTTGATAGGAAGTTTGGTGATAATTCATTTAATTTTAGTTCTGCATCTATTTGTATCTCTGACTGGATCATTTCCTTGCTTAATTTCTCTTTGGCAATTTCATTGAATAGCTTTCTAAATTCAGCGATTTTCACCTCGCTTAATGATAATCCAGCAGCGTGCTTGTGCCCGCCGTATTCATCGAGCAAATGCTCGCAAGATTTCAGGGCAGCATGCACATCAAAGTTATTTGTGGAGCGCGCAGAACCCTTTGCCATATTATCGATGGAAGTTAATAGCACGACAGGCAGATGATACCTATCGACGAGACGCGACGCCACAATGCCAATTACACCCGCGTGCCAATGCGGAGCATGCACCACAAGGGAACGCATATCCCCTTGCGCGAGCAATCTCTCGGCAATTGGAATAGATTCCTCAAAGGTTTGCTCGTCGATGGCGCGCCTGCGGATATTTTCCCTCTCTAATCTCTGCGCTATTCTGAAAGCTTCGATAGAATCCTCCTGCACCATCATCTTGACGGAGCGTTTAGCGTCGCCGAGCCTGCCGGCAGCATTGATTAATGGGGCTAATCCATAGACGAT
Source organism: uncultured Hyphomicrobiales bacterium (assembly GCA_964529535.1). GTDB lineage: Bacteria > Bacteroidota > Ignavibacteria > Kapaibacteriales > UBA2268 > CALLXS01. Next base: position 2,743 of record CAZGXC010000135.1, read on the forward strand.
GTTCGAAGTGTTGATATGCCCTGTTTTTATTCCAGTGCAATCCAAAAGCCCTTTGAGTCCCGGGCGTGGCTTGGAATTAAGCAAATCTAAGCCGATTTTCGTAAGTATTCTATTTTCTCCAACCAATGGCACCATATCTGCAGCAGAAGCAATTGCTACATAATCAAGATATTTCATAGCGATTTCTGGCTTGCCCATTTGCTGGGCAATACCCTGAATTAACTTGAATGCTACTCCCGTAGCGGATAAATGCTTAAATGGATAATTATCCCCCGGCTTTAAGGGATCCAATATCGCGAATGCTTCGGGAAGAGCCTCCGTTGGCTCGTGATGATCGCAAATAATGGCATCTAATCCGAGAGATTTAGCATGCTGAAGTGGCTCGATGGAGGTGATGCCGACGTCAACGCATACGACGACGCTAGCCCCGAGCTCCTTTGCCCGATTCATGCTATATATAGATAAACCATATCCCTCGAGGAATCTATCGGGGATATAATACTCAGCCCTTCCGCCTATTTCGCGGATAAATAAATACATCAATGATGTGCTACTAGTTCCGTCCACATCATAGTCGCCGTGAATCCATACTAATTCATCATTAGCTACAGCTGTTAAGATTCTATCCACCGCCTCTCGCATCCCGTCCATTAAAAATGGATCATGAATACCCGAAACCGATGGCTCAAAGAATTCCTTTGCCTCTGCAACGCTGTTAATACCCCTATTTACAAGGACTGTCGCCAGACTTGCAGGTATGTTAAGCTCTTTTTCTAATATGTGTATCGTATTTTCATCAGCATCTTTTTTAATAATCCAAAGATTGTCCAACTTGTTACCAATTTACTATTTAATTTCTATTGTAAGCAAATTAACACATTTTTCCCAAATAAACAAATTCTGTGGAAAAAAAACCTCAACTTTTTTCCATTCCACTTACCACGAGGGAAATTACTTTACTCCAATAGCTAAAGCACTTGGATGATTTCTTGTCTTTTCTCGTTTATTATCAATTATGCAAATTGAGTCAATTTCATTTAAATAATGAATTTAACAAAAACAATTAAAGAAAAGAAATGAAGTGCCGATAGATTCATTTGTATCATTTGATACTTGTTTTATAACAATATACTATATGTGGTAATAAAAATTTTTAAATAAATAAAAGGAATAATGTCTTATGAAAATTGGACAAAAAATTACTCTCAGCTTCGTAATGGTCGAAGTAATTTTAATAATAGCAATGATAGTATCATTGGTAAATCTCTCGAATCTCAATACTCTCGTGGATAATATTACTCACGATAGAGTAGTAAAATTAAGATTGGTAAATAGGTTAGTTGACAATCTAAATGCTCACAGAGTTACAATTAGAAATATTGTTATTAATGACAACTTGGCCGAATCCAAAGAGTTAGCCAGCAAAGTGCCAGCTATTAACCAAGATATCGATTCGGTATTCAATGCATTGAAAAACCTATTGGTGACCCCAGAAGGTAGAGCTACGATTGAACCAATTATTGAATCAGGTAATAAATATCGTCAAATATATGACGAAAACATTGCCTTAGATTTATCCGAGAAAAAGAAAGAAGCAGAAGATTTTTTAATGCATGTATTAACTCCTGCAGGGAACGCATATTCAGATAACATTATGAAATTATCTTCTTTAATAGATGCGTATCTTGATAAAGGCACAAGCGAAGCTAAAGCTACTTATGATAGAGCTGAAGTTTTCTTAATTATTATTTTGGTAATTGCAGTTGTTGTTGTAATTGTAATGACTTATTTCCTATCACGCAGTATCACTAAGCCAATCAATCAAGCAGTAAATGCAGCAAATGCCCTTTCTGCAGGAAACATGAATGTAGACCTAAAATCAACAGCTAAAGATGAAACAGGAATCTTGATGAACTCCCTTAGCAAGATGGTTGATACAATTGGAGCTGTAATAGAGGAAAATAATTTAGTTGCAAAAGCTGCTACTGATGGAGACTTCAAATATAGAGCAAATGCTTCAAAATTTGAAGGTGAATACAAAGTAATGGTCGAAGGCACTAATGGTATAGTAGAAGCTTTTGCAGTGCCGTTTTCTATAATCGGAGATTATATAGTAGCGATCGACAATGGACA
>CAZGXC010000136.1:0-4837 GCA_964529535.1 uncultured Hyphomicrobiales bacterium
GTAATCCGAGGTTCAAGTCAAAGTCCACCATCGTTACGTAATGCACGCCGATTAATCCTTTGTCAAAGACATCGATGCCCGTGCTGGTTATTCCTGTTAAGTTTTCTTGGTCGCCAAATTTTACAGCGATTACACTCGTGCAATCGTTGGAAGTTCCGACGGTCTCCGTGTTTGGCATCACCAAGCCGGTGCCGTCGTTCTTGAAGCCCGCATCGACAATCGGAATGCCGTTAAATGTAGCTAATTCGTATTTATCGCCGACTGCATTCTCGACGGTTGATTTACTGATGTATTCCCGCCCGATTGAGTAGAGAAGTGCGATTAAATCGTAATTCATTAAAAGAACGGAAGGACCGCCTTTCACTTTGCGAACTAATTTGTTCATCTCGATTAAGAACTGATTTTGCGCTTTTTTCGCTGCATCGGAGATCCCCGTTGGGATGGTCGTTCCATTCACGCCGAGCTTGGTAACTCTGGTCTCTGGAATCAGCGTGCGGATGCCGGAGATATTCTTTCCCGTTCCGTCGCCGTTAATTAATTGGTCTTGCAAGAATAGTCCGTAATTCTTGCCGAAAGATTCTAATTGACGCGCTCTCTCGCCGGCGATGTCTTCGTTGCGGCGTTCGTGTGCGATGTCGGTCTTTACTTGCTCGCCCATAATTTTGAGAGCGATGCTCGTAAAATCTGGAGAATACTTTTTCTCCGCGTAGGTTTCATCGAGGGCACGGGTCTGCCCAGTATTCGCGATATTCGTTCCCTTTCGCATATTCGCCGCATTTCCGGAAATCTGCGAAAATTCCACGTAAGGAATCAGCGGAGCAGCCGCGAAAATGTTATTAACAACGAGGGAGCGGAGTGTTGGATCGCTTTTCGCTGATCCTGCAAATTGGTTTAGTTTCATATTTTTCCTTTGATAAAATTATTTACTTTGTTCAAAAACTGCCAGTGCGCTCTCGCGGAGGCTGGCGTAATCTGATTTTGCCGAACCAGTCGGCGCTGGTGCTGGTGTTTGGTTTGGCTTCGTGTCTGTTGGCTTCGGAGCGAATGGATCGAGTGTTTTAGTCGCATTCTCGAAATCCATTTCAAGCAACGACTTGAAATGCGCTTCTCTTTCCTTGTTATCCGGCGGAATTAATCCGTTTTTTTTGTATTCCTCTAATTTCTGGAGGATTTTCGCGGTTTTATCCGCCGTTGCTTGGTCGGCGGAGGCTCTCTCTGCAGCGAGGCGAGCCTCTCGTTCTTCCTCGAGCATCTTCCTGACGTCGGCAAGTTGGTTCTTCATCGCCTCGACACTGTCCGTCGGTGCTGGCGACGGTGTCGGCGATGGCGATGGTGTTGGTGTCGACGACGGAGCTGGCGCAGGCGCAGGCTTCGTCTCGATTTCTGCTTTGATTTGTGTCTCTTCCTCAGGGGTGAGATCCCTGCCGAGCAATTTCTTGAGCGAATCAAATAATGCCATTTTTGCTTTCAATTTGTGAATGAATAATTTACAAACGCAAAATTACGGCGATAAATCCCTTTATTCATCGTATTATTAGCAATATTATTAATGCAATTTAATGCGTAAAATTTGTGTTAATTTTGCCGTCGGAAACTATTTTAAGGAAATAAAATGTTTATAACGTATCCCGATTTTATCCGCGCTTATCCGAAGTTCAAGAATTTGGTAAAGACCGAAGCGGATTTTTTAGAAATAAATAAAAATTGTTCGCAGCTGATTAGCGACGTAACCGGCTTTCCGGTTCCGGAGGAAGCACACGAAGCTCCACGATGGGCACGCGTGCCTGCTCTCTACATCTGCTACAGATACACTTTGCAACAATCTGCGACAAAGACCGACGCCGAAATTACGGAGAGTATCAATCTTTACAACGAAGCGATGAAATTGCTGAATCAGCACATTTTTAAAGATGGAATAAAAGCAAGTTCTGGAAGAATATCGGAGAAATTTGAATGGTAATCGGAACGTATTCGGACGTATTGGAAGAAATTCGGGCGTATTTGGCGCAGGAATCGCCATCATTCAATTTAAACGGCGAAAGTGTATATTTGAACCACCCGTTAAATGGAATCGCTCCACCGTCGCCTTACGTGTGTTTGTTCGGGCTTCCCGATGTTTCGGAAGCAACTCCAGACATCGCCGGCTTTGAACCGCTTGAGATTACGGTTTTCGTGTCTGGTCTGCCCGACCAGAATTTAACGACCGCCGTCGGTAACACGATGAAGCTCGCATCGGAAGTGCGCCGGAGCCTCCGCACTGGCTTTGAATTAATTGACTGTAGCAGGATAAACGCGGAAATTATCACTTCCGACACCTGCCTACTTTCTTTCACTTTTACAACTATGATGGAGGCTTAATGGCGGTGAATTTACTTTCAGATGCAAAACTTATGAAAGCCCTGCCGATTAAATCAATCGAGATATTTGGCAAAGGCATTGATTCCGGTAATTCGTGGGTGATTACAACGCCCAACCTGCTCGATGAATCAAATATAATTATCGAGGACATCACAATGCAGAACGATTGCGGCGTGCCAATTCCAATCGGGCAGAAAATTACGGCGACAATTTACTACGTAGCCGGAACAAATGAACTTCCTGTTACGATTCCAGCTTACGCTGGCGATTTGAGAGCTGACAGCGCAACTATTCGCTTGGGCGAGGGCTTGGAATACGGCAGGAATGGAGCATATTCAGCCGAGGGAAGCAGTCAAATAGAGGTTAATAATATTGGAATCAATCAGCGAGGCGAGACCGTTCAGGGCTTTTACAGGCACGTTATGACGATTACGGCAACCACACGGCGGACATTCGCCAAATATGATAGCAACTAACAAAATAAAAATATGGCAAAAGCAAACAAATTAGTAATTTCGACACGCCAGCGAATTGGCAAATACAAGGAAGAAAATCCAGATACGACGCTCGCGGAATTAGCAGCAAAATTTAACTGCACTTTCAACCAGGCGAGGAAAGCCGTCGCCGACTGGAACGAGGGGACGCTCCGCCGTCCAGCCGTCCGGAAACAGACGATAAAAATCGACACAGATAGCAACTCCGATGAAATTATTGAACGTCAATTCCATTTAGCCGTCTGTCAGTTAGAGGCTGATTCGGAGATGACAGTCGAGACGCGAATTAATTTAGTCGAGAAATGTATTAAAATACGCAAAATCCTGCAATCTCTGCGATTGGAAAGACACATCAAGCGCGCCGACGCCGTGCTGTTTGGCATAATCGTCAAAATGTATGAACCAGACGCAAGCGATGACAGAATAATTGAAATCTACAATCAAGCCGTCGAAATTTACAAGAACGAGGAATAAATGAAATTCAAAGTAAGCGGAAACACGAAGGAGTTCGACACTCTCTCGATTTATGGACGGATAAAGACCGACGCGATAACCGTCGAGACGCTTCGGGGGAATATCGCCGAGAAAAACAAGAACCGGCGGAGAATCTGGGAAATTACGATAAATCCAACGTCAATTAAATCGGACGCCGACTTGCAATTTCTCGAGGATTTTTTTTATTCGAGCGGTCGGGAAATTTCCCTCGACGGCACAAACTGGCGACGCGTTGCCCTCTCGGCTGGAGACTTCCCCGTGGACTTCCACGATGGAATAAAATCGATGCCGGTAATAAAATTCAACTTAATTAGCGCAACGCCCGATCCTTCTCCATTAGTCGGGGAGACCTACATTTGAATGAGCTGATAATTATCGGGCAAAAAGTCATCGAGATGTTGAAGGCAAACATCGAAAGCCGTATCGATGACAAAGGCGAGAAGTTCCAGCCGTATTCGTTCGATTATTGGTTTTGGAAATACAAGCGGAAAAAGTTCCGCGGGAAGCCGTCGAAAAGTCCGTTAAAATTCTTGAAGTTTCGGGAAGAATCCCGCCAAGAATACGAGAGCAAAAAGGATTTAGTCGATTTGCGATTAACTGGCGAAATGATCGCCTCGCTTGATGTATTAGTAGCTGACAGCTCCAGCGACACAAAGAGAATCGTCATCGGTTCGAATACACGGGATGGAGCATTCAAGTTGTATTATCATAATTTGGGCGGAGCTGGACGCGGTCGCGTTGTCCGTCGATTTTTCTATTTGAATGCGAAGCAGCAGCAGGAGATTGCAGATTACGCGGCTGCACTCGTTAAGGGCGAGGTTCAAGTTCGGGCGAATATTATGGACTTCTTGGATTTGGAATAAAAAAAAGCCTCTTAAAGAGGCTTTTTATCGTGTCCCAATTCTTTGATACGCTCAAGGGTGTACCAGCCACTTCCTCTTTCATAATAAGGTTCAAATTCCTCCATGCTAGCGGGAGAATAATAGTATTTTTCTTTTTCTTCGCCTGTTAATTGGCGATGTTCTTCGCCGTACCAGAAATAATTATCTGGTATTCCATCGGGGAAAGCAAGGCAGCACATTTTTCTACCCTCTTTATACGCAAATTTACAAAGTCTGCACAAAGAATTTGATTGCTTCTTACCTGACATTTTTTACCTCCTTATATTTAATCCCTCGCTTACTTTTAGATAACGCTTGGAAAGAAATTTTGTTAATATCATTGCTCGACATATTTGGGTTATTCCTTATATTCTTGTTAATTTCTAAATCTAATAAGTCTATAAATTCATCTGCGCCGTAATCGTTTTGCAATTCCTTGCTAAATTCTACAGTGTATGTAGACGCTGGCGTTCTTGCTACTATTTTAGAAGCAGCTTTGTAAACTGCCTCTTCTATGTCTTCGTATGAGAGCGTCGCGTCATCATCGCCAGGGTGGTTATGAATAATTATACAGCCTGGCTTGTATTTATAAATCTCCACTTTGTATGG
>CAZGXC010000137.1:0-391 GCA_964529535.1 uncultured Hyphomicrobiales bacterium
TCACCAAGGAGCGCTCGGCGATGATGAAAGAGCCCTCTCCACAACGAACAGAAACTTTAAGGGCAGAATGGGCAATCCAAAGTCCGAAGTATATTTATGCTCTCCAGCAGTTGCGGCTGCTTCTGCCATCACAGGCGTTATAACTGATCCTCGTAAAATAACAATAAATGACTAATATAAAGGAAAAACAATGAGCAAAGTAATATATACACTCGGCGATGATATTTCTACCGATATTATTTATCCAGGAAGATTTATGGCTACTGTGCTGCCGACGGAAACTCCGCAGTTCGCTTTCGCTGATGATAAAGATTTAAATAAAATGTTAGTAAATAAGGAGTTCCAAGATGGTAGCGTCATCCTTGCTAACAAAAACTTTGGATGTGGATCC
>CAZGXC010000137.1:401-4584 GCA_964529535.1 uncultured Hyphomicrobiales bacterium
ACTTCGCGAGAATTTTCCTCCAAAACAGCGTAAACCTTGGCTTAAATACTATCCAATGCCCTGATATCGAAGCTAAATTAGGCGATGAATTGGAAATCAAAGAAGGTGAAGTAGTGAATAAAACTACTGGCAAATCCTTCGCGATAACTCCATTACACCCTGCGCGCCAAGCAATAGTTGATGCTGGCGGCTTAATCGCTTATACCAGAAAGAAATTACTCGAAAAGCACGGGAAATAATGTGCTTATAGATTGATTAACAGTAAATCAAATAACAAAACAGAGACTAATGCTTGATGCTTTAGTCTCTGTTTATTATAAAGTCGATTAATTATCAAAGAAACTGCTAATCAAATGATGATTTGCCACCGGAATTTGTATAATCAATGTCATCACTCTGACCGAAACTCTGATTAGAGCGGACGGCTCTTCTGCGCTTGAAAAATATTTTATACATGAAGTATATCACAAGCAAGAAGAATATTAGCTTCGTGTAGCTGAAAGTGGGAGGATATACTCCTACCGTGCCATCGGGGTTCGTTACGTAAGTAGGGCGAGAATACCAAAATGCTCCATACCAAGGCAACCAATTCATATATGAGCTGACCGATCCAGCGACGTAACCGCGCATTAATCCAGAGGAATATCCACCATAATCATTTACTTGGTAATTGCGGGAAATGCCATTAGCATCTCTCGTGGTGTGAGTCTCTACTTTGCGAGGAATGCCATATTGCTGGCGTGCAGAGTATTGAGTTGCTCGATTTCCTCCGAATGAGCTACCACTTGAGTTGCTGCTTCTGGAAACTGCTCCGCTACTTCGCGAGCCGCCGAATGAACTGCCGCGAGAGGAGGAGTTGAAGCTCCTACTGCTACGCGCTCCACCAAAACTGCCTCCGCCTCTGCGGGCGAAAGCATCTTCTGGCATGAGCGCTAACATTAATAAAAACAATAGCGAGAATGCGCATAAATATCTGAAATATCTGCTTTTCATATTAAAATATCCTTTCTGTATCGAGTGAACCGTCTTCGTTTCTGTATGTGATTTCGGATTTAAAGTCTGCATTAAAACTTTCGTCGCTTTTTCCAAATATGGATTTTAGTCCGCTTTCTTTCATTTTATTAGATTTAATATGAACGAAAATATTTACTACTCCGCTAAGAGTTTCACCATTCATTAGCAAGTCCGTGTTATTAATATCTCCGTCGCTTTCTACTACGAGTTGGGTTAAAGTTTTTGCTTCTTCTTCGGTAAATGATGGCTGGACTACCTTAATATTCTCCAAAGTATCTTGGAAAATATTTTTAATATACAGCTTGTCATTTGTTCCTGTATATTGAATCACGGTATCGAAAGTGCCGTCTTCGTTTAGGTTAAGGAGTAATTCTTTTAGTCCTCCTAATTGTTCTCCATTGAAATAAATGGCTGTTTTTTCAATTCTGCCATTGCTTTCGATTGCAAAAGTTGCCATATAGTCTCCTATTTCTTCTTAGATTTATTTTTTTTAGATTTTACTTTTTGTATTGGTATCGTCGAATCAAAATTAATTCTATTGTATTTTATTAGCTTGAAGGTGGTCTCTGTATAATGGCTATTGCCTTCCTCTTTGACTGTTTTTCCGCTATGAATTGTGATCTTTTCATCTTGCTCTAAGTGCATAAATATCGGTACTTTAGCGTCTCTGCCAATGTATAATTCTCCGCCCGTCCCGAGGATTGTAGTAAATCGCACTGGGTGCTTCGGGTCTGGATAATATACGCTACCCTGTCCTGTTCTGGAGACGCTTAGCAAGTTTGTTTTGAATCCAAATATATCATAATATCCCTTGTTATTAATGATTGTAGAACCCGTCATCGTTGGCATTGGAATACCATTTTCGATTAAGTAATCATAATCATCGAGGATTACCCAAGGCAGTCCTGTGTCGGAGCATGCTTCTTGAAAATCAAAGAATAAATAGGGTTGGAAGGCTCCGCCTGAATTTTGAGCTACTTTATTTGTATCGTCAATATTGATTCCGTAGCGTCTGCCGACAGAGTCAATCTCTACGTAAAATTTTCGATTTACCCAATCGTGGCTATTTCTCTCAACTTTATCGAATTTGCTTGTCCATTCAGATGCTTTATATTTTGTGTATTGCATCTGAAGGTAAAAGTGATTATTGCTCCCGACGGAATCGCATATCACCAAAAACTCTTCACTGCGCTTTTTGAGCAATGGGACGCCGAAGTTTATTACAATGCTATCTCTTGATTCTACAGAATATAGCAAAGTATCTTTTGGGAAGAATTTATAATACGCACAAGTGTTTAGGCGCACTCGCGGAGCATTCGGAGTTACTTTAAATATTGGATTGCCATCTTTATCGAATTCAACGTCGTCGTCTGCGAAGATATTTATTGAAAATAATAATAGCAAAGAGAATGTTAGTAATATTCTAATGCTATAATTGCTTTTGGTTTTGTTCATGTTCATATTCTCGTAATGTGTTAATAATATTTTGCATATCGTTTGGCAATTCAGATTCAAAAGTGATCATTTCATTCTTTGCTGGATGAAGGAATCCGAGGGTGCGAGCGTGCAACATTTGCCTATTTATTTGGCTGAGCAATTTCTCGTAGAAGCGTCTTCTCATTGGTGAATGACCGCCATAAACGATAGTATCGCCACCATATAATTCATCGCCGAAGAGCGGGAATTTATTATGCGAGCAATGAACGCGAATCTGATGAGTCCGCCCAGTTCTTAATTTCAGGCGAATCAAAGTCATATATTCAAATCGTTCAATTACCTCATAATCAGTAATAGACGGTTTACCGCCTCGTTTAGTTACGGCAAATTTCTTTCTGTCGCGTTCGGAGCGGTCAATATTGCCTGTGATAGTCCCCGAATCGTTTGGCACTTTCCCCCAAACGAGGGCTATATATTCACGTTTTACGGTGCGATCTGCAAACATTTTTTGCAGCTTCACGAGTGTGTCTAAATCTTTCGAGACCACAAGAAGCCCGGTTGTATTTTTATCCAATCGGTGGACAATTCCGGGACGCACAGCATCGGAAGCGAAGATAACGCCTTCGTCGATAGAGTTGTCCTCGTCTTCGTCGTCATTTGTTTCAATTTCAATATTCTCGCGCACTCCAAGATGCCATAAGACAGCATTGATAAGCGTGCCGTCTCGATTACCAAAGCCCGGATGCGATACCATACCGGCAGGTTTATTGACGATTAGTAAATTATCGTCTTCATAAATCACTGGGATATTTAGATCTTGCGGGATTAATTGGATTGGCGGCGGCTTAATAAGCGTGCATTCCACGTAGTCGCCCGGCTTTAGCTTGCGACTGGCTTTGGAGACTAATCCATTGACGGTAACGAGGTCTTTGTCAATAGCACTCTGGATGCGATTACGCGAAGCATTTTGTATTAGATTGGTCAAATATACATCGAGCCGAATTGGCTTTTGCTTGGGAGTGATGTTGAACGTATATTTGTGTTCTACGTATCCTTCGGGTATTTCGTCAAACATAATGTAATCTTAAAAACTACAAAAATATAAAATTATTAGTAAATTAACCCTATATTTCTTTTTGTGGTTTCCGTTTAGTTTCAGATAAAACTTGATAATTTGCTTAGTTTATGACAATATGCTTTGAAAAGAATAAAATATTATTATAATTAACTATTTTTCCTTATTTTTGAGAGATTTTTATTGATTAACTTTAATAGATAAAATATGAATGATAAACAGAAATATATATTAGAGCTAAAGAAGCAGAAAAATGCGATAATCTTGGCGCATTATTATCAAATTCCGGAGATCCAGGAGGTTGCTGATTTCTTGGGTGATTCACTTGCTTTGGCTCAAGCCGCGAAATCCACTGATGCCGATATTATCGTATTTTGTGGAGTGCATTTTATGGCGGAAACAGCTAAAATACTTAATCCAAAAAAGACTGTGCTAATACCAGATAAGATGGCTTGCTGTTCTTTGGCTAAATCCGCTACACCAACGAGATTTAAGGCTTGGAAAGAGGAAAACCCAGATGCAGTTTTTATTACTTATATTAATTGCTCTACGGAGATAAAAGCGCTTTCTGATATTATTTGCACATCTGCGAATGCTGAAAAAATTGTTCAATCCATTCCGGAAAATACTCCGATTTGCTTCGCTCCAGATCAAAAT
>CAZGXC010000138.1:0-4516 GCA_964529535.1 uncultured Hyphomicrobiales bacterium
AATATCCATTAGCATTATGGATAGAAGCGAGACGCTTGGCTCTTGCAGCCAGCCCTGCAGTTAGCATGTGTATTCCGAAGAAATCTTCTAAAATATGGTTATACTGCAGACCGCTTGCAAATGTATTATTATCCGTATATCCATAAGCATTTGGATCTTTTTTTACTCCGTAATAGCTATTTCTTTTAGTATCCTGGTATGAAGCATAAACAGCTAGCTTATTACTTGATCCGCCAAGATATTGCTCATATTGTATTTGATATAAATTCGTATTATGTTTGATTGATTCGCAAATATTTGCTTGGTGTGGCTGCAGGTGCAATGAATCGCCTCCGCGGGTCTCGTGATATGTTGTTTGATAGCCTATTTTTATTGTGCTTAAGTAGCTTGGTTTATAGAATAGATTTGCTCCTATTGATTTTACTTTCAGCTCTGTTAACTCTGTGAATCCATCTCCGTTAGCATCCCAAGCAGCTCTATCTCTCATATTTCCGTAAAGTGTTAAGCCTAAATCTTGGTCAAGATTTACGATAGATGTATTCATATTCACATTTCTATCTGGGGTAATCATATTAGTCCAGGAGTTATTAACGTCGATACTAAATTCATTAGCTGATGGCAATTTTGTAATTACATTTACTACTCCGGCGATTGCAATTCCGCCATAAAGGGCAGATCCGCCACCGCGCATAACTTCTACTCTTTCAATCATATTAGTCGGTAGTTGGTCTAATCCATAAACGCTATTTAGTGCTGAAAATACTGCTCTTCCGTCGATTAATATTTGCGCGTATTTCCCTTCCAAGCCGTTCAATCTGATTTGCGAATATCCGCAGTTCTGACAATTCGTTTCAATTCTTAGTGCTGGTTGGAAGCCCAAACCTTCTTTCAATGTTACGGCAGCTGTTCTCTCGAAGATGCGATTATCCATTACGGAAATCTTTACGGGGACATCTTCATATACTTTTTCATTTCGTGTAGCTGTTACTACAATTGGAGAAGCTAATATCTCTGATTCTTTCAGAGTAATTGTTCCCATATCGAGATCCGTTGGATCATTTACTTCGATTTCTACGTTATATTTCTTTGTTTCATATCCTATAAAGGAGAATGTCATTATATGCTTGCCCGTGAGCATTTTTTTGATTTCAAATGTGCCATTGTTTTTGGTTTTGGCTCCCAGAGCTGTATTTACAACTGTTACTGTTGCTCCGAAAAGTGGCTTTCCGTTTTCATCTGTTACTTTCCCTGCTAAGGTATGATAGTGCGCCATTGCGGCATTGCTTGTTGCGAGCAAAATTATGCTTGCGATTAGAATTTTAATACTTTTCATTATTTTGATATTATTAATTTAATACTTAGTTATTTATTATTTTGTTTATTAATGTGTATATTATTTGCTTTTCTTGTAAAGCAATTATTTACCAGTCCTAAATAACTGGCTTGATTGCCCTATCTATTTCATATTATGAATAGCGCAATATTTTCCTACTTAATCTGCTAATAAAATAGCAAACTGGATCTTATTCAATAAACAATGTTAAATTATTATTAGCCATGCTTGGGAAAGCATAGTAATTTACTAAGCGTAAATCGGGGGAGCGCGCAGGGTGGGGATTTCCAGCAGCTTCTGCTTTTTAATCTTATTGACCGGCAAAGCGATTAATTTCAGCTTCCGTTGATATAAATGGATTAATAACGCTCCAATTACTATTGCCAAACTCACTAATGAAGTGTTATACATAAGGATTAATAATAATTCTTCTGGGGTATGGCTATGAGTCTTAATTGGATCCAATGGATTGGAATCAGCTGCGTATGGATGGAAATGATATATATAATGCTTATTACTAATTTGATGGAAATGCCCAAAAACAATACTATCATATACTAATGTCAGCATGCCTATTGTAAGCAATGCGGACAATGAGTATTTATAAATATTATTTTTTACGAATTTTATCATCAATATTTTTAGATAATATGCTTTGGTATTAGTTGTTAATAACGAATTTTTATTATAATAGTTTCATTTTAGCATTTCTTTGTCCAAAATTCCTTGTTTTTTTGATATAGGTTTAGACCTTTGTCCAAAATTTCGCATTTTTTGGACAAAGGTTTTTTTTATTCTTCTATGCTTAATGTTTTAATTATCTCTTCGCTCTGGACTATTTTTAGATCTTTCAGTAATGAGATATTATTATCCATTATTATATATTATCCAAGGTTAAGCAATATTATTCTTTATTTCTCTACTTCTGATTCTTTTGTCCCAGAAATAATATCAAGAATGCGCTCCATATCATCTGGGCTATAAAATTCTATTTCTATTTTACCGCTTTTATTATTTTTTGGTATGATTCGAACCTGCGTGCCAAAGATGTGGCGCAATTGGTTTTGCTTATCTTCGATTACAGCCATTAAATCTTCGGGCAAAGTTTTTTCTTTTTTCTCTGGCTTCGGTAATTTCGGTGAATCTAAATCGCTGTTGAAACGTCCCTCTTCGATATCCCGAACCAATGCTTCCGCTGCTCTAACTGATAATTCCTTTTCGTATATCTCTTTCCAAGCGACTATCATCTTTTGAGGGCTTTGTAATGAGAGAATTACCTTGGCATGCCCAACGGATATTTCTCTATTCCTTAGTGAATCTTGAATGCGCTGAGGTAACTTCAATAATCGCAATGAGTTAGTTATAGTAGATCTGTCCTTGCCAACTCTTTTTGAGACGTCTTCTTGGGTTAGCTTGCATTCCTCTATCATTCTCTGGTATGCGTTTGCGACTTCTAATGGATTCAAATCGGCACGCTGCAGATTTTCAATCAATGCCAAAGCCATCATCTCGTAGTCTGTTTCGACTTGGATAATATGCGCAGGTATCATCTCTAATCCCGCTAATTTAGAGGCGCGGAGCCTTCTCTCTCCGGATATTAATTCATATCCATCAGCGATGGGGCGAACAGTAATCGGTTGAATCACTCCGTTTTCAATGATAGAATTTTTTAAATCCTCCAATTCCTGCGGATCAAATTCCTTACGAGGCTGATATTGATTTTTATGAATATCTTCTACTCGAATCATTGGAGTTTGCAGAACGCTAACCTCGTTATTTCCTTCACCTGCTCCATCTTTTGGAACGAATTTGAATCCTTTATCGGATACCTCAACAGTATTGGGAAGCAATGCTCCCAAGCCTTTTCCTAAGCCTGTTTGTTGTTTCTTTGACATAATCACTATTAGAATAATACATTAACAAACAGCAAAATTACTATTTTTTTCGCAAATTACGATATTTCAGCGTAAAATATTCATCAAGACAAGGCAAATATGCTTATTATGGGTTTAGCAGATGAGGAGTTTTAGAAATAAAAAAACGAAGCACCTTACTACGAAATGCTAATGTATGTATGGTACATCTCATCAGAAACTGGATTGGTCATCGCCCATACGCTCACAAACCAGAATGAATAGCTTCAGCGCTTCGCCTTTTGTATAATTATCAACTAAATGTATTAAATGTTAGTTTAATTTGTATAAGAAATTATCATTGGCATAGTTTTAGATGTGTGGATAACTATTATATGGTATAATAGAGCAAATATCAGTTTTATATCTCCAGAATTTAAAGGTATTATGAAAAAAGAGCAATCCATAGAGCCAAATAAACCAGTTGTTCAGGTAAAACAAATTATAAAGGACATTCAATATGGAAAATAAATGGAAATTAGAGGATAATGTAAACGATTATGTCAAAGATCAATTAAATAGTCTTGGCTTGATAAATGGGGAACACTATAATGTCGAAAGCAGTATGTCGGATTATATGAAAGAGGCATTGAAAGGTTCGGCAAAAACAGCCAATAAAACCAACTTCGGAATACCCGATTTTCATGTTGAAAAATACAATATCCCTGTTGTGATTGAAAACAAACTTGGTATAAATAAACTCATACAAGAAACGAAAGAGGGCGTTAAATTTGATGATAAAAGCATTTCGGGATTTGCTGTAAATGGTGCTTTGTATTATGCCACAAAAATGATTGGTAACGACAAATACAACGATGTTATAGCTATTGGGGTGGCTGGCGATAGTGGCGAAACAGCAAAAATACAGGTTTATTACGTTTATGGTTCTTCGATAAAATCAATAAAGTTAATGGAAGAATACACAACATTTGATTTTTTGCAAAACCAGAAATCATTTGATAACTTCTATAAAGATTGCATATTGACCGAAGATGAAAAACACGAACTACTGATTACCAGCAAAAAGGTTTTAAATGACTATTCAAAGAAGTTAAATAAGTTAATGCACAACCTCAATATAACGGCTCCACAAAGAGTTTTGTATGTTTCGGGAATATTGCTCTCGATGCAAGATATTGTAGATATTGAAGGAAATAAAATAAAAGATGGACTAACTCCCGACGACCTAAAAGGCATACAGACAGAAACAAACAGAGATGGCAAGGTTATAGTTTCTCAAATAGACGAATTTTTGAAAGCCCGAAATATC
>CAZGXC010000139.1:0-4506 GCA_964529535.1 uncultured Hyphomicrobiales bacterium
AAGATAATCGAAAGGATTAGTAAATAATGGCTGAAAAATTAGCAGGAATTAAACCAGAAACAGTATGGCACTATTTCGAAGAAATTTGCAACATACCACACTGTTCCAAAAAAGAAGAAAGAATAGCTCAATGGCTTATAGACTGGGCTAAATCAAAGAATTTTGGCGTAAAATTAGACGCTATCGGCAATATTGCTATTAGCAAACCAGCTACTCCGGGTATGGAATCACGCAAACCAGTTGTTTTGCAAGGACATATCGACATGGTATGCGAAAAAAATAGCGACGTAGAATTTGATTTCGATACTATGGGTATCCAAACATATATTGATGGAGATTGGGTAAAAGCAAAAGGCACTACTCTTGGTGCGGATAATGGAATTGGCGTAGCTATGGGTATGGCTGTCCTCGATTCTACTGATATAGCACACCCAGCAATTGAATTGCTTTGCACTTTAGATGAGGAAACTGGGCTAACTGGTGCTAATAAATTAGGCACTGATTTGCTTAACGGTAAAGTATTAATCAATATCGATTCTGAAATCGAAGGAACTTTCACAATCGGTTGCGCCGGTGGTATCAACACTGCTGGAACTTATAAATACGAAT
Organism: uncultured Hyphomicrobiales bacterium; assembly: GCA_964529535.1. Lineage (GTDB taxonomy): Bacteria > Bacteroidota > Ignavibacteria > Kapaibacteriales > UBA2268 > CALLXS01. Next base: position 610 of record CAZGXC010000139.1, read on the forward strand.
CAATGCCAGTACCTGCTGATCACTCTTGCCACTTAATTACATTAAAGGGCTTTAAGGGCGGACACTCCGGAATTGAAATCAATGACGGAAGAGCAAATGCTGCAAAATTACTCGTAAGAATGCTTAATAATATGTCATCTAAAATTGATTTCAAATTAGCTTCATTCAACAGTGGCAACAAACACAATGCTATCCCTCGCGAATCATTCGCTACTATTGCTGTGCCAAATGCTCAAAAAGCTGAATTTGAAAAATACATGGCTGAATTTGAAAAAACAATGAAAGCTGAATGGACAAGCAAAGAGCCTACTTGCGAACTAAAATTAGAAGCTGCAAGCAACGTAAGCAAAGTTATGACTGCTGAATTCCAAAAGAATATTATTAAATCATTCGTTCTTATGCCACACGGACCATACAGAATGAGCCCAGATATCAAAGGCTTAGTTCAAACTTCTACTAACTTCGCTATCGTTGAGACAAGAGAAAATGAAGTATTTGTGCTTACAAGCCAAAGAAGCTCTGTAGAAACAGAGAAAACTGCAATGGCTGAAATGGTTGCTGCAGCAATCGAAGTCGGTGGCGGAAAAGTTGAATTTAATGATGGATACCCAGCTTGGCAACCAGATGTGCATTCTCCTATCTTGAAGACTGCAAGCGAAGTTTACAAACAACAAACAGGCAAAGATCCACATATTGAAATCATTCACGCTGGTCTCGAATGCGGTCTAATCGGCGAAAAATACCCAGGAATGGATATGCTTTCTATTGGACCAAACTTACAAGATGTGCATTCTCCAGATGAAAAATGCCAGATTTCTTCAGTTGAAAGAGTATTTAACTTCTTAACAGAACTTTTGAAGAATATCCCTGCTTAAACTAAATAAGTGATGTTTTTCACTTATCAACCAAATACGGAAAGCCCGTTTCATGAAAATGAAGCGGGCTTTTCTTTTATTTCTACTTTCTTTTATTACTATTTTGATATTACTAATTTAGAACTTTACTTATATTTGGCGATAATGCTTTCCGCAAGAGCTTTGACTTTGTCTCGCAAGCTAATTGGCGATTCAATATACATTGTGTCTCCCCAACCGAGCAACCACGAAAGCAATTCCGGACTGATGGGGACTTTCATTTCGATAATCAAATCACCAGTATTTGGGGAAATATGAGTTTTCTGGCTCGGGTGCCAAGTTCTATTCTCAAAATATCTGCGGAATGTCTTATCCACTCTCAAGCGAATTTCCTTCATCTCCCCATCGAATACGCCGAATCTTTTCTCTTTAAATTCCTGCATATCAAATTTAGGAATATTTATATTATCTTCAGAAATGAGTTTAACGTCTGTTATAAATTGTAATGTGAAATTCAGGAAATTGCCATGCTTTAAATTATAAGCGATGAGATACATCGATCCATTATAATAATAGAAAGCTACTGGCACGACATTGTAATCCTTAAATACTCCGTATTCCTGGGAATGATAGGAGAAAGAAATATGATTTTTCTTCACAATATGGCGAATGATTTCTGTTATTATCGATGACTTTCCGGAATAATCATAATTCCCGAAATTTTGATCCCAGAATATTACTTCATCTTCTATCTGGTATTCGGCAACAAACTTCTCGATAACTAATTGCAGAGTATTAATATCTGCTTCTATTTCAGTGCCTTTGAAGGATTTGAGATAGTTTTTCAGAATACAAAATGAAAGAAATTCCGAACCCGATATTTTTACAGGTACATCAAGCTCTGAATTTTTATGAATTATTTCCCATACTTGCTTGGATGATACTTTGCTTTGCTTAATGTATTCATTATCCCTTAGCCATTCTAAATCCCTTTGTAGAGTTCTTTTTGCTAATTTGAAATCATTTTCTATTAACTTGTCGAAAATCTCGGTACTTGTCAGCTTCCTATTGGATAGGAGATCGAAAATTTTGAATAATCTTAAGGTATGGGCATTTTGCATAGTGTTAATATTTTAAATGTGTGTTAATAACAATATTCAATTATTGGAGATTCATCTCTATTAGTTTTCGATACAAGGTTCTTTCGCTTATGCCGAGGGCATTTGCTGCAAGTTTTCTTGAACCATCGAATCTATTAAGTGCATATTTAATTAGCATTTTCTCGTGTTCGGCAATATTTAGATCTTCATCAGAATAAAGTATTGGCACGTCATTTTTTACTACTTGGAAATTAGTATCAGAAATTTCGTCCATCTTTTCGTGAATATCGTCAATTTTAATTGCCAGATTATGCAAGCCACGCTTCATATCCGTAATATTATTCTGTAATTCAAGCAAAGTGCGGAAAATGATTTCAAGCTCTGCCTTCTCTGCAGGCTCGTAATTTTTGGTCGGAACCAATGCTTTGATAGAATCATTATTACGTAGGACTGGAGGCGGATTCGCATTAGACATATACCGCCTAACCGTTTCGCCTTTAATTCGGACGCTGCCCTCTAATCCAATAATAGTTTCGATAAGATTTCTCAACTCTCGGATATTTCCGGGCCAACTCATATTCATCATCAAGGAAAGGGCATCTTGGCTAATTCCTTGATATTCAATATTGATTTTCTCAGAGTATTTTCTGCCGAAGTAATCAGCAAGCTCCGGAATATCCTCAATGTGTTCCCGAAGTGGCGGAAGATTAAATACAACATTTTTAAGGCGGAAATAAAGATCTTGGCGGAAATTTCCATTCTCTACTTCTACTTCGAGGTTCTTATTTGTAGCGGCGATTAACCGAGCATCCACTTTGCGAATAGCCGAAGAACCAAGCCGCGAATATTCTCCTGTTTCGAGTATTCTTAATAATTTTGATTGCGTAGTCATTGGCAATTCACCAATTTCATCGAGGAAAATCGTGCCTTTGTCTGCTGTTTCAAAGAAACCTTTTCGCAGGTCATTTGCTCCGGTGAAAGCCCCCTTTTCGTAGCCAAATAGTTCGGATTCAAGTAAAGTATCGGGAATTGCTGCACAATTTACGCTTACAAATTGATACTTCTTTCTCTTGCTTAATCCGTGAAGAGCATTAGCAAATACTTCCTTTCCTGTGCCGGTCTCCCCCGTTACTAAAGCAGCTAAATCCGTTGGCGCAGCTTGAAGCAATAGCTTTACATTCTCAAGAATTACTTGCGAGCTACCAATTATCCCGAACTTCTCTTGAATGGTTAAATAGAAGTCTCTATCTTTATATGCATTATTACGGACTATCATATTACTTTCCCGTCCATTCCTCCCAACCTCCGGGGAAAATATATAAGTTCGAAAAACCGAAATTCTTCATCGCGTCATAAACCAAATGGCTTAAATCGCACATACCGCCCGTGCAGTAAATAATATAAATTTTCTCTCGCGAGAGCGTCATAATTGTGTTGAAAAAGTTGTTTTGGTCGCTTTGATGCGGGTCTATGTTTATCGCTTTTCTTATATGTCCTTTGTTATATTCTATATCATTTCGGGCATCTATAATTACGATTCTACTATCATTCAGATGTTTTTTTACGAAATCTTTATTTACATTTTTATATCCTGATTTATCAATGCCGTCATTCGAGTTTTGTTTTTGATTTTGCGCAGCAATTTCAGCCACCTTTTTTAAACTATCCTGAATGCGTAGCTTTGCTAAGCGGATTGAATCTTTATTATCTGTTGCGTTTGTAGAAGTATTCTCTCCATCGACAGAATTATTGGCGAGAGCATCGCTACTATGATCGGTTGCCTGAGTATTAGTAAATATCTCATTTTCTGCAGAATATTGGATTACTTCTGGCTGGCGAATAGTTTCAATCCCTTTAGAATTAAATAGGTTAAACATCAGTCCTAGTATTGAGGCTATGACGCATATCCCCAACACATCGTAAAATATCTTTTTTGTATTATC
>CAZGXC010000140.1:0-338 GCA_964529535.1 uncultured Hyphomicrobiales bacterium
CGTTATTAATTCTACTCATGGCAAGAGCAATCATTCTATTAATGGTTTGGATTTGAGCTTGAGACATTTCGCTAAAAGCATTCTCTTCCGCGTAGTTATGGAATATTGTATACCCTGTTAATTCTTCATTTGTAAGCAAAGGCACTAAAATTGCAGATTTAGTCCCTTGGCTTTTTAGATATTTCGATATTTGCACGTTTTTTGGATCAACGTCATTAACACTATTATAAAGAACAAGATAATTGGGATTTGGTGAAGTCATAATATTACCGATTAGCTCTTTTATTTCTTCGAGGAAGTCATTGTTCATTTCTTCTTCTGGCTTCCCAACATACTCA
>CAZGXC010000140.1:348-4396 GCA_964529535.1 uncultured Hyphomicrobiales bacterium
AATATCGTCTGTTTGCACCTCTTTTGCCGTGCTTTTTGTGGTTTCGATTTTCTCAAAATTTTCAACTTTATTTGAATAATTTATTTCGTCGTCTTCAAAAGTTGCACTCGCAATGCGAAGTGAGTGGCAATTAAAGGCTATTGCATTATGATAGTTCAGTTCCTTATGAATCAAAGAATAGATATTTTCAATACTTTCTTTGAAGTTATTGCTCGTAATTTTTAGCAATAATTCTGAAATAATTGAGATATTTATTAAAGTCTTGTTTCTTGTATCGAGCTTAGCTTTTGAATTTGAAAAATCAGTAATATCTTGGATAGTCCCGATATATTTTACTACCTTGCCATTTTCATCTTTTCTGGGCTCTCCAAAACACTTTATTCTTTTTACGCTTTTATCAGCTATAATAATATTTGCTTCGAAGTTAATATTTGATTGATCGATTTCAGCCTTGATATAATCTTGATATACCTTTTCTCTTTCGGATTCATCAAAAAAACTCAAAAATGAATCTAAGTCAAATGGAGTATTCTTTTCTATCTTAAACAATTCATATATTCCATCACTGATAAAGATACTATTATCAACTTCTGTCCATTCCCAGAATCCAGACTGTGAATTTTTTTGGCTAAGATTTAATAGATCTGCTTGATATTTAAGTTGATACTCTAAATACTTATTTTCTCGGTCATCCCTAATTATTATGATTATTTCTTCTTTTCCACCGAAACAAATTTTGCTTACTGTATATTCTACGGGGAGGAGAATATCCCCTGGTGCTTTAACATGTATTTCAGCTGTTTTGCCATTAGTGGCATTGAAAACCTTTTCTACACTTAATTTACCATCTTCATCATAAAATTCTACAGGAATATTGTGCACAAATGCCTCAACCCCTACTCCTACGATGTCATCATTTAAAAATCCAAAGACCTCCTCAGCTTTTTTATTTATCATCCTGACAGTTAAGTCTGTGCTAACACACACTATTGGAACAGATAGGAAGTTAAGAAGTCTATTAAGTATATTGCTCTCATATTTATCTTTTGCTAATAATATACTATTGATGTCGTCTGAAAACCTTCTATACAAAGCCAATAAGTCAAAATATGAAAATGGCTTTATCAGATAACGGAAAGTATTAGATACGAACAGATTCGAAATTTTGGCACTTGGCTCAGATGAAAGTAGTAGTATCGTCGGGATATTGTGATGTTTCAACATCATAAACAGAGCATCGCTATTTAAGTATTCTTCCTCAATAATCATCAAATGAGGAATGGGGAATAATACAGAAATATTAATGTCCGAAAATCTATTCAATAGCACCAATTCATAATCCACGGGATTAAAAGCCTGAAGAATGTTATTCCTACACTCAGGATCTTTTACCAACACCAATATTTTATCTTTTCTCATATCTACCTTAAAGATATAACATTAATTAACATTAAACGTAATTATTAAACGTTTATATTAGATAATTCTTTTTAAAATGAACGAAATTTTTATGAAAAAAAATAATTTACGCCCAGAATGGGACCAATTATACATCACAATGTGCTATTTAATTGGAATGAGATCCCTCGATGGACACACTCACGTAGGTAGCGTAATCGTTGATTCAGACAATGTTCTGGTATCAACGGGGTATAATTCTCTGCCCAGAGGAATAGAGCTGGATGCCGAAGAAAAGAGAATCTCCCGCGAAAATGGTGAAAAATATTTCTGGATGGAACACGCCGAGAGAAATGCAATATACAATGCTGCAAGAAGAGGCACCACTCTGAAGGGTTGCAAGCTATACGTCCCGTGGATGCCATGCAGCGATTGCTCCCGAGCTATTATCCAGACCGGAATAAATGAAGTGATTATTCACCAAAATGGACAGGATTTTTATGATAAGCACACCAATGGGAAGTGGAATGATGCGTATTTACGGACAAAAACAATGTTCGCCGAGACCAATACAAAGCTACGCTTCGCGGAATGCAATATCGTAATCCCAGAAATTTACATGAATGGACTGATTCATAATGCTTATGATAATTTGAACAATGATGAGTAGAGTTTCTAATATATCAACTTATTTTACGTCTATTATAGAATGTTTTGCTGGTAATAAGTAACGATTGAAGTGTTTAAATCAAAAATAGAAAAATACAAGAACATGCAATTCGCCAACCGCACTGGCAGAATTGACGCACTTGATTTATATAGGTTCATTGCTATTGTGCTAATGATTCAGGGGCATTCTATTTTTGCTTTTGCCGAGCCGGGCTATATTGATATGAGTAATATTGGGTGGAATATCTGGACTTTCGTCCGGGGATTGACTGCGCCAATATTTATGATGATTTCCGGAGCGGTAAATGTCTTCGCTAATAAGAGGTTGCCCGATGGTTCTGTGGAAAATGCAAAGGTTCTCAAGAGGCTCCGCACTGCTGTGATTCTGCTATTTGCCGCATATATTACTTCTTTCCCGATGGGGAGTTTGCGCTTCCTCGATACTTTTGACCAAAATTTTTGGACCGTATTTTACCAAACAAATATCCTGCACATCACTGCAGTTTGCTTGATAATATTGCAGATATTCTATAAAATTACCAAGAGCGATTCGGAGCTATTAGTAGCGACGCTGATGTTCGCTACATTTTCTTTGCTGATTTCGTGGTTCGTCCATCAATATGATTGGTTTCATATCTTGCCGGAATTTTTAGCTCCATATTTATCGTATCAAAAAGGTTCCATCTATACAATGTTCCCGGTGTCTTCATATTTCTTTTATGGCGTATCGGCGGGCATATTTTTAAAGAAGACTCCTCGCGATAAATTATTTACAGCCGTGTTTAATAATGGCTTAAAACTTGGCTTGGCGCTAATTGCCATTGGCGTTCCCGCTTTTCTAATAATAAACGGTAAGCCATATACTTATTGCCCAATTACGCTCATCAACCCGGGCGGAGTAGTGATGAGGATTGGCATAGTGCTTACGCTATTCCCATTGGTTGTAATTCTGCACGAAAAAATCAAGAGATTTTCTTGGCTATATTTGACTTTGAGCAAGAAATCCTTCTTCCTATTTTTAGTGCATTTGATAATTATTTACGGATGCCCAGTATTTTATGGCTTAATCTATTTTTGGGGGAATCAGCTCTCGGGCGCAAGCCTCTTCCTTGTGGCTTTGCTGGTAGAGGTGGCATCCCTATCATTAGCATATTTTTATGACAAGAGTGTGAAATTCCTGCCATCTGTTAAATATGCTTATTTATCGCTAATTATTATTTCCGTATTGATGATAAATTTAATGGCTCATTAATGATGGAATTTTTAAATATGAATTTTATAACAACTTACTATTAAACAATTTATCACAAATACCTAAATGACTTGGAACTACATTTCATACGCCGGAATACTGATTACTTTAATAATTAATATCTTTTATTTCTTCAATAGGAAGAAGTATAATAGCGGGACGCAAACAGCAAATACAATTCTGCTAAATCAAGCAGTTAGCATTGCTAATTACTTGATTATTGCGAATATTATAATTAGTAGCGTTGGCTTATTGCTAAAGCATAACAAGCTATTGATCCACACTTTTGACGATTATTTAATGCTGATGTATATTTGCGGTGTGCTGATTATCGCAAGCTCCGCAATCGGAGTAATTGGCTGCATTTTCTCCCAAATTAGCTTATGGAAAGCAAATAGAGAATTGCTACAAGCCGCTCCAAACAAAGCGAAGATGAGATTCTTCGCACAATTCGCATTGTTTGTTTTCGGGATTACTTGGTCGCTCACTGATAGCATCATTACCTTTGATTGGCTGGATTATATCCTCCGCATATTGATATACCAACCCCTGCAATTCATTCCAATGGAAGGGAGAATTTATATAGCTCTACTCTTCATCATCCCGAACATCAAGATATTCGACATGATAAATTTCAAATATCCATTTAAAAGAAAGACAAGATAATATGAAAAAAATATTATTAATAATTTTCGGATTAATAGCTATGAATATAAATACGGGTTCCCA
>CAZGXC010000141.1:0-4390 GCA_964529535.1 uncultured Hyphomicrobiales bacterium
TAGAGCATCAGCCTTCTAAGCTGAGGGTCATAGGTTCGAATCCTATTCGCCGTACCACCTTTCTTTTTAATCTCCCTAATATTCAATAGTATAACTCGCAATTTGCGATGTTTTTGCTTTATCATATTATTATGATTTATAATTGAGTTCTCACCCTAATTTTATTACTAAAAATAATTCTCTATAATGGCAAATAAAGTCTGCGAAAATGATTATTTTTGCTTTCTTTTATTAATGCGAGAATATTCTTGAAATTACTAATATATTTAATGAGCATAGCCTTCTTTGCTGGTGGATTCCAAGTCTTTGCATTGGGGACTTACGGAGTTACCTCATTGGATATTATTATGATTTTATATTATATTTTATTCATCGGCAAGAGTATTATCAATAATGCTGAGTATAAAATCCCAAAGAGCTTGATCAGCTTGGGGATGGCGATGTTAGTAGTATCGATATTAGTCTCGTCGTTGAATATGTTTTCAGGCTTACTTACCTCTCATATAATCCAATATTTTAAGTCTGCTGTTCATATCTTCCAATTAATGCTCTTGAGTATTATTTTCATTTCAGAAGAGCAAGATTTGCGTTTATCGGATAATCTCATAAAAACATGGCTTGTTTTATCAATATTCCTGAATATTTTTGGAGTATACCAAATCTTCGCAAGAGCCTTTGATTTGCCTTTGGCTTGGCTAAATTACTCAAATATTAGTATGACGATGAGGGGAGCTGCAGAGGAAGATGTCATTAGCCAGCTGAGTTTACAGTTCGGTAATTTTTTCCGCGCGACATCCGTATTTTCTGAACCGACGGCATTAGCCACGTTTAATTTATATATACTAATATTTACATTGATTCCAGCATTGCAAAGGCACGAAAGCTTCATTAAGTCTCGCATTGTAAATATTGTGATAGTCCTTTGTGCTGTCTTGGGCTTATTTCTCAGCTTCTCACTTACTGGAATATTGGGTTTATTTCTCATCCTTGGTGTAATTTTTATATTAGAATCCACGCGAGCCAGACTTAAAATAGCAAAATATTTAGCGATATTTATATTGCTATTAATACCAGCCGATTTACTAATCCTAAACTATACAGAAACAAGCGTAATTGAGCTATTTAGCAAGAGAATTACTGGGACAATTTTTAAAAATAATAAGATGTATGAGCGAACTGATGGAGATTCATTTAACTCCCGAAGCCAATCCTTTAAGGAAGCATATACGATTTGGACTACATCGCCAATTTATGGGGTTGGGCTGGGACTAACGCAATATCAAAAGAATATCACAATAAATTATAGCGATTTTTCAATAATGGCAGCCCTTGCTGAAATGGGGATAATTGGGGCTGTTAGTTTCGCCACATTTTTCGCGGGTCTTTTCTATATTGGATACAAGGCGAATGCGTATTCCAAAAACAATAGGGAAATTAATGATATGGAGCGACGGCAATTCGGAATTATTATTTACGTATTGATAGTCCATTTCGAGATTAACTTCATTACTGGTAACAACCTCGTTAGTCCAAACCTGTGGTTCGTTCTGATATTCGTATTGATTCCAATCTATCGCTATATGCAGCTGAATAATTACAAGTATATTACTTTTAAGTTGTTTAATAAATCCCCAATAGAGAAATATTTAACATAAATTAGAATAATAATGAAATAATAATGAAAAATAAATTTTCCATCATTGCGCTATTGATTTTCTTGCCAAGCATTATATTTAACTCATTGCTGGCATATCCTTCTTCTGCAAATTCTTCAGAAACTTCTTCTGGAAGAAATTATAGCTCGTATATTATAAAATTGAAGGATAGCAAAGATGCGGAACAACTTCAATCAAGTAAATTCCAACTATCGAAGATATTCAAGCAAAGCGATGATAAAAATGATAATCTACAAAATCAATTTGCTTTCGATAAACAGAATCAATTTGCTTTCGATAAATATTATCTTCTGCTAAACTTCAATCAATTAAGCAATGATGATAAAAGGCAATTAAATGATATGATTGAATTTATAGAGCCAAATTACATCATTAAAATTGAAGATAATACTAATCAAATAGAACAAGACAATCTTTATAAAATTGAACAAGACAATTTTTACACGATAGAACAAGACAATACGAATCCAAACGATAACTTAATCGAGGGGCAATGGGGTATGTATGCCGTAAATGCTCTAAAAGCAAGAGTATTGGCGACAGGAGCAGGAGTAAAAGTAGGGATAGTAGATACGGGCATCAACTTCAAGCATAGAGATTTAGCAAATAGTCTTTTTATAAATCCCAAAGAAGATATAAACGGAAACGGACGCTTTGATAATTGGAAATCAACTGAAGCCCGCGGTGGAATATATGGCGATTTAGATGGAATTGATAATGACGGAAATGGAACTATCGACGACGTAATAGGATATGATTTTGTAGATACAGATGCGATTGGTATCGGGGATTATGCAGGCATAGACCCAGATGTAAGCGATGAACACGGACACGGCACCGCGGTTGCGGGCGTAATTTGCGCCGAGAATAACAATAATTATGGAATTAGTGGCGTAGCATATAACAGCAAGCTGATAGTAGCGCGTGCTTTCAATGCCTTTGGCGAAGGAGAATCCGATGACATCGCAAAAGCCATCGTGTATTTAGTAAATAATGGCGCAAAAGTAATTAACTGTAGCTTTGGCGATAAATATTATTCGCGTTTGGCTGATGCAGCGATTGATTATGCTATTGCCAAAAATTGCGTGATCGTTACTTCGTCGGGAAATAATAATTGGGATAGACTGCATTATCCATCTGACCATATTAAAGCTATTTCGGTTGGCGCAGTCAATAGTAAATTACAAAAATCATTCGTTAGCAATTATGGAATGAACCTTACTTTGATGGCACCCGGAGAAAATATTTTAACAACATCATTCGATGGTGGATTTAGAGAATATAACGGCACTTCCCTCGCTACTCCATTTGTAACGGGTGCAGTAGCTATGTTGATTGAGAAAAATCCAAGGCTTTCAGCTGCGGAAATCAAAACCATCTTGGAACTAAATACGAGACCAATTTCTGGAATCGAAGCAAATATCAAAGAAGCTGCCGGATTGTTGGATATTTACCAAGCTCTCCAAAATAGCGAAGCAAGCGAAATTAGTATTAGCTCTCCAAATGAGTTTACATCATTTGTTTGGGGTAGGGATACGAATATTACGATTATCGGCAACGTCCATACTCCCTTATTCGATAGCTATGAAGTCTCGATAGAAAACTATTATTTAAAGCAAGGAATCGATAAGACTTACCCAACTATCATTTCGAGAAAGCAGGTAGTAAACGATACTCTTGCTTCATTTAGGAATCTTGGGCGTTCTATCATTATAGATAAAAATGGGAATAAAATACAATTCCCGAATGGCGATGTAATAATCAGATTAAAGGTCAAATTAAAAAATGGCAAGACGATACAAAGAAGTAATTTAATTGAAATAATAAATGATGAGAAGTTGAAGTTGATGTCAATTTCTTGCGAGCCAGTTTATAAGAACAATCTTCAGATGCTTAGTCTAAATGTTCAGAGCAATCTCAATTCATTTCTTTCTGTGCAGTCTAATGCTTCGCTTATAAATGATGAAGCGCAAATCGTCCATGAATATTATGATGATGCAGATCTTTACAGCAAATATCACTCTGTTTTATTAAAACCTGAAATAAACGCAAGTGGCGAATATAAGTATCGAATAAAACTCACTCGTCGCGATGGGCAGTTTATTGATACGATGATAAGCATTAATCAGCAATTTGCCGATTTCTCTTCGAAAGAAACCATAGAAAAGCCATATAAGATACAGGGACAGGCAGATATTTTCAATTTACCCAAAGATTTAATCAATACCGCAAATGATCAAATCATCTTCAATCAAAAGAAAGATGTTAAGCAATGGGGGATAGCGGAATTATATTCTTTCTCCAATAATCAATTCAATAAAATTGATGAAAATAGCGAGGTGATATTCCCATTAAGCATTGGTAAAATAAACGGGAAAGCAGTTGTTCTGTGTAGAAATATGAATAAAACAGCCATATATGAAAGTGCGAATGATAAGCTATTCAAAAAGCAAATCTATTCAAATTATGATTTGATAGGTTTGGGCTTAAATGATTTTGATAACGATGGGAATGATGAGCTTGTTGTCCTGAAACGAAATGGATTAAAAATAGATACTAACATAAAAGATTCGCTGTTAATTATGAAATATCGCGATAATTCATATTATGATTACTTTAGCTATTCTCTTTGTAAAGATGCTAATGATATTGGCTCGTATCACGCAGGAACTAAATCAATCATTAAGGATATTGATGGCGATGGGAAGCAAGAG
>CAZGXC010000142.1:0-4389 GCA_964529535.1 uncultured Hyphomicrobiales bacterium
AAACTGATCCTTGTAGAAGATTGGGATATGTGGATACGTCTTTCACAAAAGTATGACTTCATTCATGTTAACGAGGTAACCGCTGAATATTTTATAAGATTAGGCGATCCAGAACAGATGACAGCCAATAAAGCTAAAGAATTGCATTATATGGAGTTGATATACAAGAAATTTGCGCATTTAACAAACAATAATCCTGAAATCCTAAGGATGCAGGATGCGTATCGCAATATTATCGATGCTCAAAGAATTACAAACGAAAGGGTTCCGCAAAATATTGAAAGAAATAATAAAGACTTCGGCAAGGTTAAATTATCTATTCTTGTCCCTGAGGCAAATTCTTATCATTATTGCAAAACTTTAATAAACCGCATATACACTTACCCGCCGCAAGGGAAGTTTGAAATAATTGTTGTGATCGATGAGAAAACTACTGATGGCACAAATGAGTTGATGCGTTATTACAAAGATAGAAATATGCTTCAAATCGTTGAGGTTAATACTAATAAATCTCTCAATGAAGCTGTTAATCTTGCTAAAGAAATGAGCAAGGGAGAGCAATACAATGCCTGATGCTAATTTCTTCCAGAATAAATCATTCCAGAATAGTAAGAATTTTACAAAAAACTATTCTACCGCCAACTCCTCTACTGCAAATAAACTACGCGTTCTGACTACTATGTATGGCTGGAACGAAAGCGGGGGAGGAACTATGTTCCCGAAATCTGTCTGCAAAGAATTAGCGAAAAATAATATTGATATTTCTGTGTTTTATGCTACGCATCATCATCCAGAAAGCAAGCAAGCCTATTATTTGGAGAGGAAGTCTGATGACGGAGTGAATCTATTCGGTGTGTATAATCGCCCAACAGTTTTTCTCGATCCAGACAATCCATTGAGAGAGGTGAATGATCCAGAAGTTGTCCGATTATTCTCGCAAGTACTTGATGAAGTCAAGCCGGATATTGTGCATTTCCAGAACTTCCTCGGATTATCTTTCGCATTAGCAAAGGAAACTAAGCGTCGCGGAATACCAACTCTATACACTCCACATAATTATCATTTGATTGATCCCGCGCTTTATATGATTAACTCTGATATGAAAACATGGGAATCAGTCGATTTAATTACGCAATCTGAATACGTAAAGAATAATCCAGATAAAAAAAGCCAATATCAACAAAGAAAAGACGCAGCAATCAACTTGCTAAATAATGAGATTGATTATACCTTAGCCGTAAGCACAAGAGTTCAGCAACTGCTGAGCGCATTGTCTGGAAATATCAATGGAAACATTAAGGTGCTAAACCAAATCAATCCTATTACGCAGAAATTGCATAATGAAATTCATAAGACCAATAATGAAGTGCATTCGCCAATTCGCTTCGGGTTTATTGGGTCCGTGCTGCCACACAAAGGTATTCATAACATAGTAAAGGCAGCACAGGAGATAAATAAAAACGATGCGCAGTTCTTTATCTATGGTAGTGGAAACGATGATTATATAAACATAATGAAAAGGCTCGATACCAAAGGAAACGTCCAATGGATGGGCGAATATAAGCAAGATCAGTTGCCAAACATTGCCAACAATCTCGATGTGGCCATTGTGCCAAGTATTTGGGAGGATTGCGCACCATTGGTAATCGCTGAAAATTTGGCGATGAAGTTGCCAGTCCTCGGAGCAGACATTGGCGGAATAAGGGACTTCGTCAGAGATAGATATAATGGAGCTTTATATTCATATAATTCCGTTGATGAATTAGTTAAACTAATAAAAGAGCTCATTGACAAGCCACAGCTAATAGCCGAATGGCGTAAGAATATCAGCTTAAACATTAGCTTTGAGAGCTTCGTTAAGCATACTATTGGTATTTATCATTTGCTTCACAAAAATAAGCGACTCTCTGATAGCGAGATTCAATTACATTACCTTGATAATATTATAGAAAATAAGAATATGAATATTTTCTCAAATAAAAAAAAATCGTTGAGAGCTGAGCTTGGCAATATCCAGCAGACAAATACAGTGAATATACCGAAAGAGGATAATCATGTAGCAGTCGCTCCAGTTCAAGTTGAAGATAATACTTTTTCAGCGGATACGAGTCTTCCAGCAGAAAATACACCGATGAATCGCATTAAATTAGAGCAGGATTTATCGGGTGGCTTTGCAAATCAAGATGCCCAAGGTGTCTTGCCAAAAGAATTGCCATCTCCATTGAGATTAAACCTCGGTTGCGGACGCGATGTGCGCGAAGGCTTCCTAAATCTCGATCTATTTAGCACAGATGAGCGAGTAATTAAAATGGATATTCGCAAATTAGGATTTCCTGATAACAGCGTCGATCTCATTTTAGCAAGCGATGTCTTGGAGCATTTCTCGCATCGCGAGACAGATAGCTTATTAAAAGAATGGGGAAGAGTGCTGAAAAAAGGAGGCATCCTGATTATTCGTTGTCCATCTCTGCGCCTTCAAGCAAAGGCTTACATATCAGGAGCTTGGGATGCGGATATCGCTTCATATATGATCTTTGGCGGTCAGACTAACCCCGGAGACTATCATTGCATAGCATTTGACGAAGCGAGCATTCGCAAGCACTTAACGCAAAGCGGATTCAAAGTATTGGAATTTGATGAGCAAGATACGCCGCAAAACCGCGGATATATCAACCTTAATATGGAGGTGATTTCCGAAAAGGTGTAATTTTTGTGGCAAGGTATCAATCGCGGTAATCCCTTCCTCACGGTAGATGAGTCCGAACGCATTACCGCAGTTCTTTTGAAATACAGATTAACTTATTCGACCTCAAAGCCTGCTGATTAGCGGGCTTTGAGACATAACAATAGCTAATCTTCTCAATCGAGTGGGTGTTTGTAATTCTTTCTTTGCTCGAATACTATTTGATTTGTTTGCCCTGCTATTGGTTCGCTATGAGAGTTGCTCTTAAAGATTTCAGCAGGCACACTTCTCAGCGGATCATAAGGAAAAGCCCTACAACCATTAATCCCACTATAATGTTTACAATCAAAGCATATAAATTTTACATGTTCCATATTGTTTCAGATATTGTTTGTATTAAAAGGAATTTATTAGTTCTACAATCCGTATTTTCCTTACTAAATGACACAATAAAAGACGAAATAAATAAATATTTCCTATAAATAATAATTATTTTTCAAACAATAATAGTATTTTTTCCGTTTATTACATTTGTAAAACATATATAATATAAGAGAATTAACATGAAAAAGAAAGAAGAAAAAATACGATTTGATGAACATGACTTGCCTTACTACGAAGTAGGTGAAATAGCATACAATGGTAAAAAAATTATCGGCGTAGAGTATCCATTTGGTGAGGATAATTATAGGTGTTATCGCTCTACTGATGGTAAGCTGTATTTAGGAAATATGATCACCATTATACCTGAAGATGGTGCTACTGATGTTCAAGATTTCGACGATGAATTATATGGTCCCATACCTGATGATGTTTTACACGTTTACAAACCAGAATATCTCATTGAAAATGGGTACACAAAGGAGTATCTTATCGAGCGTGGTATCATTTCAAAAGATAACGCTCTTAGACCTTAGGTACTCAACGAGTGTCTTGTAATTTTTTGACCCTTCTTCTAAATTTAAGTAAAACTTGATATAATAAATAGCTTACGCAATTCGTTTATCGAGAATTACAACACTAACAATTATTCGGAAAAACATAATGAGAAAAATTAACATCCTGATTGCGGCACTAATAATACTGTCTGCGAGTATAGTAGAAGCAAAGAATTTTGATTTTATGCAAACACTTGGTATTGGCTTGGGAATGAAAAAACAACAAGCAATTAATCTGCTTAAGAAAAATAAAATATCGTATATCCTCGACAATAGAGATGATAGGATTAAAATACCAAATCCTACAAGTAAAGTGTTAGGATTTAGCATTGATACTTTGTTGGTGTCGTTTTCAGAAAGCAAAGTGGACGAAATAGAACTTCGTCTGATTAACTTGGAAACTTCTAACCAATTTGCAAGAGGATTGTGACTACTTTAAGATCGATGAGACCTTAAAAGCATCTTTAGATATAGATATTCTTGTTTATAAATATAGTAACTGTGCTTTCACAAAGTACGATGGAGAATGGGATGGAATATTAGGATTATTTTTCTCTACGCATATTAATAATTTATTTATCTATGAGTAGTCGTTCCATATTTCCTACCCTAATCGTATATTTTGCACTCCTGCAGTTGGCAAATAACCGTTGTGAATTGATGTTTTTTGTTTATATTTGATAGCAAGAGCCATTAACAGCTCCTATAAATCCTAGTTGTGAATTGATGTTTTTTGTTTATATTTGATAGCACGAGCGTATTCCTTAT
>CAZGXC010000143.1:0-4352 GCA_964529535.1 uncultured Hyphomicrobiales bacterium
CTCACCTCTCTATGGGAATGACAAACGATTACGAAACGGCTATCGCCCAAGGGGCGACAATAGTCCGAATCGGCACGGCGATATTCGGGCAACGGGACTACAAGATATAATTCATAATGCATAATGCATAATGTATAATTAAAGAATTATTACGAATTACGAATGTTTGTTATCATATTTCCGAAGGAGATTTGATAATACACAATATACCATCGAAACAACATACAATCAAGAATTTTTATAACAGTATATATGAGCAAAATATTAGTAAAAATTGGGATAATAATCGCTGCCATCATTGTTACGATTTTGGCGTATTCCTTTATCACGCGCATATTTATCCATAAGCACGTAGAAAATACCACTGAAACAGAGGAACAGGTGCTTCTATCTCCCGAAGAGGTAATTCAAATAAATATTTTAAATTCCACTCAGCAAACGGGAATAGCCGATAAAGCACGCAATTACATGCGCTTTCGTGGCTTCGATGTGGTCGAAATCGGTAACTATACGCCACAGCAGGCGCATTCCATTGTAATAGATAGAATTGGCGAGAAAACATCTGCCCGCAAAGTAGCAAATGCTATGAATATCCCCGATTCACTGATAATCACTAAGATTGACTCTACTTTGTTTATTCACGCCAGCGTCGTATTAGGCAATGATTATGGTCGTCTGCCTGCTTTCAAATAGCATTTTATTTTATATATCAATCTATTAATAATATTTTTTAAGATGATATTATAATAATCTGCCTTCATTTCGTTAATTTTGTATTCCGTAAAATAGATTTTTTTTTCTTTAAGTATTCAGTAAACTGATGAAAATAATAAAACCCCGTTCAACAAAAGGCACTGCGACTTTCGCAGCACAAATAGCATTCGAGAAAATAGCGTCGGATATCGTCATCGCAGATTTAACAAAAATAGAAAAATCCCCAACGGATTTCTTCGTGTTTTGCTCTTGCGATTCCGATACTCAAATGCGCGCAATAGTTAGTGAAATCAAGGTGAAAACCGCAGAATATAATATGCAAAAGCCACGAGTAGAAGGCTTCGAAAATTCCTATTGGATCATCGTGGATTTCTTCGATGTAGTGATGCATATAATGCTCAAAGAAGCAAGAGAGTTCTATCAAATTGAAAAAATTTGGGGCGACGCATCATTTACTATGATGAATGATGAAGGCAACATCGTGAAGCTCAAAGATTTCTCATATCTATCATAATTTAATTGTTAATATAATATCAATAAGAAATAATACTCTTAATATAGAATAATGAAAGCAAAAGTAGTAAGTAATCTGTTCGATAATGCCCTAAAATCAATGGGTGTCGAAGATAAATATGATTTCGCATTTGAAACTCCTAAAAACCCAGAACACGGCGACCTCTCGACTAATATCGCTATGCGATTGGCGAAAGCACTCAAGAAAAAGCCAATAGAAATAGCTCAGCAATTCATCGATTTGATCAAAGGTCAATCTGAATTGATTGAAGATATGAGCATCGCCGGACCAGGATTTATAAATATTAAACTCTCGCATAAAGTATATGCGAATGCGATTGAGGAATTATATAAAAAAGGCGAATCTATTTGTAGATTAGATTTCGGAAATAATACAAAAGTAAATGTAGAATACGTAAGCGTAAATCCCACTGGTTTGCTACATCTTGGGCATGGCAGGAATGCCTGCCTCGGCGATACTATTGCCAATCTATACCAATGGACTGGGCATCAAGTAACCAGAGAGTATTACTTCAATAATGCCGGCAATCAGATGAACAACCTCGCCAAATCAATCTATGCTCGATATATGCAGAGAATTGAAGGCGAAGCTTTCCCATTCCCAGAAGATGGATACCATGGCGAATACATCAAAGAAATAGCAGAAGAAGTCCATCAACAACATGGCAACGCGCTTACAGAAAATACGCCCGATAACTTGGCTATTATGCGCAAAGCAGGAGAACTCTGGAGCTTCAATAAAATAAAAGCTACTTT
This sequence comes from uncultured Hyphomicrobiales bacterium, assembly GCA_964529535.1. Lineage (GTDB taxonomy): Bacteria > Bacteroidota > Ignavibacteria > Kapaibacteriales > UBA2268 > CALLXS01. Next base: position 2,005 of record CAZGXC010000143.1, read on the forward strand.
GGCGAGAATGAGTATTCAGCAAGATGTATTTTATAATGAAGATTCCCTATATAATGAAGGGAAAATAAAAGCATTATTAGAACTCTTTGCAGAAAAGAACTTATCATACGAGAAAGAAGGAGCTACTTGGCTTAAATTCTCTGAAATGGGCTTAAACGACGATAGAGTAATCGTCAAATCAACTGGCGAACCAACCTATCGCTTGCCAGATATAGCATATCATAAAGAGAAATTCGAGAGAGGTTTCGATCTTTGTATTGATATTTTCGGAGCAGATCATATAGCTACTATTCCTGATGTGATGGCAGCAGTAAAGTATTTAGGATATAATTCGGACAATGTCCGCCCAATCATTCATCAATTCGTTACTTTAATGGAAAATGGCGAGCAAGTCAAAATGTCGAAGAGAACAGGCAAAAGCTATACCCTCGATGATTTGCTCGATGAAGTAGGAGCAGATGTGGTAAGATTCTTCCTATTGATGAGAAGTTTCAATACTCATTTGGAATTTGACTTGGACTTAGCACGCGAGCAAAGTGATAAAAACCCAGTCTTTTATTTACAATACGCAAATGCCCGCATCAGTTCTGTAATTGATAACGCATTGCAAGCCGGCGCTACAATAAATGGAGCGAATATCAATTTTGATCTACTAACGCACCCAAGCGAAGTAAGCCTTATCAACGAAGCTATGAACGTAGATAGAATAATAAAGAGTGCTACTCAGAAATGCGAGCCTCAGATATTAGCTGACTATTTAAGGGCATTGGCAGGGGATTTCCATTCATTCTATCATGACTGTAGAATCATCGGCGTAGATGCAGATTTACAAGCCGCAAGATTGGCTCTTGCTATCACGATAAAAAACATCATCAAAAATGGGCTTTCTATCCTTGGTATTTCAGCTCCGGATAGGATGTAGCTCTGGATAGAATGTAATCGATCACAGAATTGAATAAAATCATTGACTTTATTCTGGTTTATTCTGGGCAGATTAGCTCTTTCTTTTTTGGTTTATCGTATCGGCGACGGAAATCTGGCAGATAATACCTTTTAATATCCTTCATGATAATATGATTGGGGATTGCTTCTCCGATTACTCCGCCAAGCCCAAGGAAGTTATTCGCTTCTCCGCGAATGAATTGAATCTTTATCGTATCGGCAGAGGCTTGCGCCGCACCTTCGTCCGAGCCGTCTTCTGCCTCCATAAACAGCAATGATTTTGCATCGCCGAAAGAGTTAATTACGTCGATAGTATCATTCTTGAAAATAATGGATATGCTTTGCCCCATCAACTGGTTGATTTTATCGGCTATTACGGTATCATTATGTATTGTAGCGAAGGCAGCCCCTTCGGCAATGACTTTTTCCAAGCGATTATCACGCATATATATTGAAATTGTGTCGCCTATTAATTGCGTGGAATCATTCCACACCGCTGGCGAACCATACATGTATATTAATCCCCGATTGCGGTAGTAAATTATTGTGTCGGCTTTTGCCTGCAAATCGCGCTTAAATACCTCCGTGCCACCAGAGAAAATATACCTCTCTTCGTCGTTTATGCGAATTGACTCCATCTTCGAGGAAGCAATGCTCATCGTATCGAACGTTAGCGAATCATTCTTTCTTATTGTAGCGCTATCCCTCTTCGTAGCGCGAATAGTATCAATCTTATAAAGAATTGGATTGCCGTTTGCGAAGGTGTAATGCTCTTGATTATTATTCTCTATTGTGTCGGCAGATAAATATGTGGCGTTGTGCTTACCCTTGATGATGACGTTCCCGATAGCTTTGGAATCGCGAGTTTGTCGATGATGTTCCAAATAATCGCCCCAGATAACTGTCGTGTCGTCCTCTACCTTTGCTTTGCCAAAAGCCTTGCTAAAAAGCGTCCGGCGATTGTATTCAATAGAATCCGAATGGATCTGCACCGTATCATCGGTAACGGATACATTAGAGTAAAAATTGGCGATGGCAGAACTGGTATTATAATAGCCTTTGTCTGCCGATAGCTTCATATTCTTATCAATAATAGTGATTTTCTTATATGATTGAGCAATATTCGTATTGCCATCATAAAACACCTTAGGAGAGTTAAGCCGCATATCTTGTTGCGTAATTACTACATTGCCATTTAAATCTATAGTGTTTGCGCTGATGTTATGGAATGCCTTCGAACATTTTACGAAGACCTCCCCCTGCCGAAACGATACATTGCCTTCGTAGGAGCGAGAAAGCCCTTTGCTCTCCTCAGTAGTGCCTATCAAGCTATCGGCATTTAGCAACTCAATCTTCTCGCCAGTGGCAATGGGGCGCGCCGTCTGAGCCTGCAAAGCAAGCAATAT
>CAZGXC010000144.1:0-4352 GCA_964529535.1 uncultured Hyphomicrobiales bacterium
CCTACTTCGCATTTTTCTGGCCAATCATTTGCTTTTACGGCTTCTTTCATCTTAGAGATAGGTGTTGCTAAATCTGGAGTGAAAGGACCGTTAATGTATGGCTCTAAAGTGGATAGATTGATTTCGATAACTTGGTCGAAATATTTCTCTGGGTTTGCATATACTTCAGCGTCAGCTTTTAAGTAAGGAGCGATATTATTTGCCATATCTGCTACTTCTTTTCTGCTTGTGCCCGCTAAGTAATTATACATTTTTTCGTCGTAAGGGAACATAGAAGTAGTAGCTCCTACTTCAGCACCCATGTTACAAATTGTTGCTTTACCAGTGCAGGAGATAGAATCAGCGCCTTCGCCAAAGTATTCAATAATAGCACCAGTTCCACCTTTTACAGTTAATAGACCAGCCAAATGAAGTATAACATCTTTTGGAGCAGTCCAGCCGCCGAGTTTTCCGGTTAATTTTACGCCAATCAATTTAGGGAATTTTAGCTCCCAGCTCATTCCAGCCATTACATCGACTGCATCAGCACCGCCAACTCCGATAGCGACCATTCCGAGACCGCCAGCATTTACAGTATGGGAATCTGTTCCTATCATCATTCCGCCTGGGAATGCGTAATTCTCAAGAACCACTTGATGGATAATTCCAGCGCCTGGCTTCCAGAAGCCAATACCATATTTAGCAGATACAGAAGCAAGGAAATCATATACTTCTTTATTAACTACATTGGCATTTTTTAAATCTGGTTCTGAACCGTCTTTTGCTTGAATTAAGTGATCGCAATGTGCTGATGAAGGCACAGCTACGCGTGGCATTCCTGCTTGCATAAATTGCAAAAGAGCCATCTGAGCAGTCGCATCTTGCATTGCTACTCTATCTGGAGCGAAATTTACGTAATCTTCGCCGCGTTTGTAATCTTTTACTGGGCTCTCTTCATGAAGATGAGCATATAATACTTTCTCAGCGAAAGTTAAAGGCTTGCCAACTACTTTTTTTGCTTCGTCTACTTTAGAAGCAAAGTTTTGATAAACCTTTTTTATCATATCTAAATCGAAAATCATAAAGCTTTTATCCTTTTATTTATCTATAAACAATATAAATTATTATCAATATAAATACTTACAAATATCATTTAAATTTCTTAAATATATATACTTACAACGAACTACAATATTAAGGAATTTTTTGAATTTAAACTAATAAATTTTTAAAAATCAGGGGAAATCTGGATAAATTATAATTTGTTATTCATTTGTGGGCTAAAATAATAATACATGACAATATTAATGATACTTGAGAACATTAAATTCAGCAGAGAAAACTAAAAGCACTTAGAGATATTAAAAATATTTGATAACATCGATGCTCAAGCGCCTGTCAATAGTTTTATTCATGTATTTATTATTATTTAGTATATTTCGGGCTTGCAATTCTAATGTTATTCCCCGAGCGATTGAGCTTTTAAGCGATAGATTCAGATTTGCTGAGCTATTGGTGTATGCCTTATCGTCCAAGTTTAATTTGATTTCTCCGCACAGCGAGAAATATTTGCCAAGGGTTTGCTCAAATCCACCATAGGCATTTACGCTTCTTTGGCTTTTATCTGGTTCGAGGGAGTAGTTTATTCCTCCCGTTGCGGATACTTCGCCCAAAGCCCAAGCAAAGTTTTTGCTAATTGCTAAATAAAAACCTGGGGATAAATTCTCGAATCTATTATTTGCGCTTATCCATTTGCCATTGCCTTGATTGCTAAAGCCAATTGCTATAGCTGGGAAATATAGCTTCTCGTCAAATACTCGGAACTTTACATTAAATCCGGGAATCTTCTGGAACTGTATTTCTCCATTGCCTATTATTGTATTCCCACCGAAACTTACGCCGAGCATTAGATTTTGAAGGAAGGAAAAATTACTCTCTAACTCGATGCCGCCTTCTCTGAATAGCTTTGCTTTTATGTTGTATGAGTTTAATGGCAGGACTCCTGCCGTTGGCATATCAATGATTTCTCTGCTTTCGTATGGAGTTTTATAACCTGCCGTACCTTGAGAAAATACTGGAATGATTGCTACAATAGACAGTATCGCCAAGCAATATATTTTAGTTATTATCTTCATCTTTTGTGTTCAATTTTGTCAATTTTACTATTTCGATCATTAGATTAGATGCTTTGATGATCTCCATCCTATAGCCAAAGAGGTCGATTATTTGCCCTGTTTCGGGAATACGCTCTGTTTCATTAATGATTAGACCGCCCAATGTTTCGTAATCATCGCTCTCGGGTAATTCTGGATCGTCTATTTCATCATTAATATCCGCGATGATTGCGCTTGCTTTTACGATAAACTCTTCGTCGCTTATCTTCTTAACATCTGGAGTTTCCTCATCATCTTCGTCTTGTATCTCTCCGAAAATCTCTTCAACAATATCTTCGAGAGTCGCTAATCCTGCCGTGCCTCCAAATTCATCAAGAACAATAGCTATATGAATTTTATGAGACTGCATATATCTGAAAATCAAATCGATCTTGTCGTCTTCATTAACGAAATAGGCTGGGCGGATTAAATCCTGCAGGATGAATAGCCTTGGGTTTTGTAGGAGGTCGATAATATTTTTGGAATAGATAATACCGATAATATTATCAATATTCTTGTCGTAAATTGGCATCCTCGAATAGCCTTCATCAATAAACTTGCTGATGACTTGCTCTCGGGACATAGAGATTTCTATACCCTCGATTTTATTACGAGGGATCATTATTTGCTTTACTGGGGTTTGCGAGAATTTAAATACATTCTCCATTATCTCGTGCTCAGCTGTCTGCAATACACCCGTTTTAGTGCTTTCTTCGAGTAAATATTTCAGCTCTTCCTGAGAATGCGTGGAATGCTCTTCGCTAACGCTTTCGAATCCTAAAATATGTAATAACTTATTGGCAAATGAATTAAGCGACCAAATAAATGGCTTGAAGATATAATAAAATATGGTAAGCGGAAGAGAAATTGCTAAAGTAACGCCTTCGGAACGCTGAATAGCTAATGATTTTGGAGCTAATTCTCCGAAAACAATATGAAGGAATGTTATTACGATGAAGGCGGCTGGCATCGCGATGCTTGCTGCCATAGTAGGAGTAACGGCTACATTAAACCACGCCATAATATCTATTATCATCTGAGCTACGACGGATTCTCCAATCCAGCCCAATCCAAGGCTCGCCAAAGTTATTCCGAGTTGAGTAGCCGATAGGTATTCATCTAAATGAGTGATGACTCTCTTTGCTCGAATGGCTGCTGCGTTGCCCTCTCGAATTTTAATTTCTATTTGCGATGAACGAACCTTCACGATTGCAAATTCCGCAGCTACGAAAAAAGCGTTTAATCCAACTAATATTATGGTTAATAAAGCACCAAGAATCATTATGATTTCTTATTTCTTTGTTTATGAATAATTTAATATACTGTATACTTGAATTTTTTCTCTAAATGAAATGAGAAAAAACGCGTCCAAAAGTCAATAAACCTCAATTTCTGCGACGATGGCATTTCTTGCTCTAACAAATCATCGCATTGAAGGATTTGCATCGAACGATTTATATTAGAAAGCAATTCCATATCAATTCTCTTAAATCGAGTGGAACTTAATCTAATTTCATTGTAATTCTCGTGCCAATTTCCTGATTCAATATCATATACACAATCGCAATCCGGAGCATTATCCAAATCAATATCAATGCCCATTTCGCTTGCGAGAATTAACTGATGCAATAAAAAGAGTATAAACGGATTAGACGGCAAATCATTTAGTTTTTTTAGAATATTAACAGTTCTTTCGAATAATTGAGGGTGCGGGACTTCTGGATGAAGGCTCTGCAAAATGGATTCGGCAATCATTAGCGCAATATTTGTATGAATATACGAGCTAATAATCTTCGATGTATCGGCTATGCGTTCAGATTTTGAAATAATATGCAGATCTCCCGCCCGCTTTTGGTAATAAGTGAGGGAATTAATGCTTAAAAGCTCGCTTGCCATAGATGATTTATTCTTCGCAGAACGTGCGCCTTTTGCTAAGCCTTTGATTAAGCCAGTTTCGTGGCAGAAAACAGTAAGAATCTTGCTGCTATCGCCTTGTTTCATTGTCCGGAGGACAATACTATCTGTTGTAATTATCATCAAAAATCTATTGTTGAAAAATAATATTTACAAAATTATAAAAAAAACTTGGATATTTTAGCAAAATGTATTAATTTTGTAGTCCATATTTTTCGTATGCACATTGACAAATAAATATGGTTATAATCATTCCCAAGTAGCTCAGTTGGTTAGAGCATCTGACTGTTAATCAGAGGGTCGGGG
>CAZGXC010000145.1:0-4285 GCA_964529535.1 uncultured Hyphomicrobiales bacterium
GTGGGGTTGATTTTTCTCTTTTCAACCCACTGCTTTAGCTGTGGGTGCTCTGCGTCTTTCCCCCGCCCTGAAGGACGGGGTTGAATTTCTTTATATTCCCCTCATTGAGGGGTGGATCGCGAAGCGAGACGGGGTGGAGTATTCAATTAAAAATTACGAATTACGAATGAGGGTTATCAAATTTTCAAAGAAAATTTGATAGTAATCAGAATATTTTTTGCAATAATAACAGAAAAATTATTTATTTTTGCATACTTAATACATTGAATTATCAAAATATTTATAAACAAATGGAGTAATTAAATGAGATTACTAAGACAAATGATTTTCATCGTGGCACTAATAGCCACAAACCTGTCGGCTTTCGAGCCATTTACCCTAAGCTTTACGGATAGGGCAACTGACAACAAGCCAAATGCTTCGGCTATTATCGATGTGCAGCTAACTCTTGTTAATCGTTATACTGGGGTTGATATTGGCACTCCTGCAAGCTACGTCCACACAGTTTCCGCTGTTAAGACCAATGCTTATGGTATGTTCTCAGTTGTTTTTGCGCCAGAAGCATGGAAAAACGCAAGCTTCAATACGCCAGAGTTCACCAATGGCTACAACAACTATGCCCTCCGCATCGAAACAAAACCAAATGGAAGCGGTGCTTACAAGCAAATTGGTGTGCTTGCGATAGGCAACTTAATCAACAATACAGTTGTTACAGAAGCTATCTCCGGACCCGTGAAGAGTAATTTTAAAATCACTATTAATGAAGGAAAAAACTTCAGTATTCCGAACTCAGATGGCACTAATCTTGTCTCATTTACTGTGGCTGGATTTACGCCAGAAACGGTTTTTATACCAATTCATTGCGATGGGTACTCTGTTTCAATCAAAGAATACAATGCATAGCAACCGAGCCCACAACTGTGTGATAGAAAGCTATGTTGTTGATATTTCCCCGGAATTGCACCGGCGGCAGTCAACTCTGCAGCGGTAAAGATCATCTGCGACTTTGTCCCACCATAAGACCCAGAATATGGGTATACGGAAGACGCCGTAGTGCCTAGAGTTCCTACAGTAATGTCTACAGCACTTGAAATATTGACTCCAAGCAGTAGCATCATCAGCATAGCGCTAAAGAGTCCGTAAAGTTTTTTCATAAGAAAAATTCCTTTTTATTATATAAAAAATATTTATTTCTAAAATCACATCGCAAAAGCGATAAAATATTTGTAGAATGAAGTGAGAAAACACTTCAACTGTGGTGTTCGTAATTATTTCAATACCTTATAGTGCATAAAACACCTATTTCAGCATTCAAATATAAGAAAAAAATTCTAATTCATTAATATGTAAACTAAAAAATAAAAAAATAGAATATTATTTAATATTTCTTCGGATCAGCTTATCGGGGATTTGATAGGAATTTGGAATAAGGTTTTCGCTTTTGGGATCATTCGGCGTTGCCTTGCTGTCGCTTTGTGTTTCCTCATTATTTGGAACCTCCGACATTCTTGGTTGAACGACTGGGGAATGCTCTGCTGGGAAAAAAGTGTATTCAGTTTGTCTTGAGTCCAGATTAACTATTTTCCTGGCGATTTGATTGATAATCAAATCATTGTTGAATACTTTAGCATCGCACATATTGAAATGATTCAATATAGTTGGGAAGTCTTCGATAGCGATATAAATCTCATCACTATTTCCTAATGGCAGGCGGATAATCGGCTTGGATAGTTGAAGAATATTTGTATCTGCTTTGCTAATAGCCTTTGCGAAAATCGCCGATGGGAATAAATGAATGCTTTTCCCTGAATTAGTGATTGTGTATTTGTCAATTCTTATGTAATCAGTAAGAAATTTAGATAATATTTCAGCCACAGAAATGTATTCGCCTGAATATGTGTTTACCAATTTCGGCGCTACTTTATTCTTATTTAGGTAAATAGAATTATACTTTGGAATAGCTGTGTATGAAATTGTAGCTATGCCCAGCCCAATAAGAAGCAATATGTTTCTAAATTTTTGCATATTATTAATAATAGAACCCAAATAATAATAAAAAAAAGAGGCAGCAATTATTGCGCCTCTTTTCTTTAAAACTGATTCAATTTAAAAATTGTGGGCGAAGTACGGGGTTCGAACCCGCGACATTCAGTGCCACAAACTGACGCTCTACCTACTGAGCTAACTCCGCCATTAAAATTCCTAATCAACTTTAGGAATACAAATTTATTATTATTTTTTGAAATAACCAAATATTTTTAATTATTAGGATAATTATTCAGGAAAAATCCGCTATTTTTGCAATTTAGTGCTAGTATATTAGAAATAATAAAGCTCATAATTTAGATAAAATCCCATCAAATAAATATTTTTTTAGTATTTATTTGGCAATTAAATGAATTAGTAGTATTTTTGTAGTCCAATAATTTGGCAAGAAGTAAATAATCGTCAATAAAAGATATATATGTTTGAAAATTTGACCGATAAATTGGAGTCCGCTCTCAAGAAATTCAGAGGGCAGTCTGCAATTACCGAAGAAAATATACAAGAAGCAATGAAAGAAGTCCGCAGAGCATTGCTCGATGCGGACGTAAATTTCAATGTTGCGAAAGATTTTACTGAAAAAGTTAAAGAAAAAGCAATCGGGCAGGAAGTAAAAGGAAAATTACTCCCAGAGCAGCTGATTGTAAAAATTGTACACGACGAGCTAAAAGAACTGCTCGGCAACAAGCAAAGCGAACTCTTGTTCTCCCCACAAGCCCCTACTGTGATTTTAGTAGCAGGATTGCAAGGTTCGGGAAAGACTACTTTCTGCGCAAAATTATCAAGAAACCTGCGCAAGAAAGGTCGCCAACCACTCTTAGTAGCCTGCGATATTCATAGACCGGCTGCGATTGACCAGCTAAAAATGCTGGGAGAATCAGTGAATATCCCTGTCTATTCCGAAGATGTGAAAGATGCCGTGCAGATAGCCTCTAATGCCATAACTTATGCAAAGAAGTTCGGCAGAGACGTAGTAATCGTCGATACAGCAGGTAGATTAACCGTAGATGAAGAAATGATGCAGGAAGTGAAAAACGTATCCGCCGCAATCAAACCAACCGAGACGCTATTCGTCTGCGATGCGATGATTGGGCAAGATGCCGTAACCACTGCTAAAGCATTTCACGACCAGTTGGCGCTAACGGGAGTCGTCCTAACTAAATTGGATGGCGATACCAGAGGCGGCGCTGCATTGTCGGTGCTATCTGTCGTCGGAAAACCTATAAAATACGTAGGTACTGGCGAAAAAACTGATGCCCTCGAACCATTCCACCCAGAAAGAATTGCCGGGCGTATACTCGGTATGGGTGATATTCTCTCGCTTGTAGAGAAGGCAGAGCAGCAGTTCGATGAAGAAGAAGCCGAAAAGCTTCAAGAAAAGATAATGAAAAACCAATTCACTTTCGAGGATTTCCTTCAGCAGCTAAAAGCCGTCAAGAAAATGGGTTCCCTCCGCGATTTAGTCGGAATGTTACCCGGGATGGACAAGCAAATGAGGGGCGTCCAAATCGATGATAAAGCATTCAGCAAAGTTGAGTCAATTATCCTATCGATGACGAAAGATGAAAGAAGAAACCCAAAAATTATTAACGGCTCGCGGAGAAAGAGAATTGCTATCGGTAGCGGTTCTTCAATCCAGGACGTAAATAAACTCTTAAAGCAATTTGAGGATATGAGCAAAATAATGAAAAGTATTACAAGCGGAAAACGCTCCAGATTCATGTCCAACTTCAAAATGCCACAGGGCTTAGGTTTCTAAAATATAAATTTAATAAAGTAAACAACAAAAATAATATAGGATATTATCTAAAATGGTAAAATTAAGATTACGTCGCAAGGGTAGAGCACATCACCCAATATACGACATCGTAGCTGTAGATTCTCGCAAAAAAAGAGATTCAGATTTCATTGAGAGATTGGGATTTTATAACCCTCATACTCAACCATCAACTTTCACTCTGAACAACGAAAGAGCTATCTATTGGCTAAACGTTGGAGCGCAACCAACTGATATGGTGCGCAATATCATGAGCTACGAAGGTGCATTGCTACAAAGAGCCCTTGAATTTAAAGGACTTCCAGCTGAAGAAATTGCTAAGCAAGTAGCAGAACACAAAGAAAAAGCTGCTAAAAATTACTTCAGACTAAAAGAGCAACGCAAAAAACGCGAAGCTGATCGCGCTGAAAGAAAATTAAAAGCTGAGCAAGAAGCTGCCGCTGCTGAAGCTGCTGCAAAAGAAGC
>CAZGXC010000146.1:0-3806 GCA_964529535.1 uncultured Hyphomicrobiales bacterium
TTTTCCATACCTTTTGGTAGTGAAGTCATGCGATTACTGGAACAATTCAACCTCGATAATTTTGGCATTACTTCAGGTAGTGAAGTTAATTGATTAGTGGAGCAATCTAAATTCTTTACATTAACCATACCTTCAGGAAGTGAAGTTAATTGATTAAAGGAGCAATCTAAATTCTTTAAATTTTCCATACCGTCAGGAAGCGAAATTAAGCGATTGTTCTGGCAACTCAACCAAAATAGATTATTCATACCTTCGGGAAGAGAGCTTAGTTGATTATCTGAACAATCCAAATTCGATATATTAACCATGCCAGCGGGTAAACTAGTTAGCTTATTTGAAGAGCAGTTTAACACCCTTATTATTTCAGGGCTTTGTATATCAATACTGACTAAATCTTGTTTAGAGCAATTACAAACACCATCTTCCACAGGAATTTCTATTATTTTTCCTTTGCTTGTAATACCATTTACATATTCTGTTGCCATGTTTTTTCTTTATAAATAATGATAAATTACTTTACTGACTTCAAAACTACGACTTCCAAACGACAGGGTTTGACGTTTTGCAGAGAAATGGAAATAATTATGAAGACTGAATGAGGATACCAACCCAACAGGAATAGCCCCACCCCATCTTGTAGAATATTTTCTACAATTGTATATATCAATAAAAAATAGCCTCCCCTAAATGGGAAGGCTATCAGTAATTATAATATTCTCAAAAGAAATATTAGGGTCTATCAAATATCTTAATCATCGTGAGAAGCTGCAGCTTTTAGAATTTTTGCGTCCTTTTGAAGTCTTTCGCTGGCATATCTGATTACATATGCGTGTTTTGTAACCGCGACTAATACTACATCTTCATCATCCTTTAGCCTATCGCTGGCATGGCTTAATGCTGTAGGGCTTTCCGAAACAGCAGAGATAACTACGTCTTTATCATCCTGGAGAGAAGAATCTACAAACTTCAACACCAATCCGACTATTTCAGTAGCTTTTAGAATTAATCCCTTATCTTTTTTGATTCTATCGCTAGCATGCTCAATAGCGTGCCAATATTGTTTTATTGCTGTGAATAGTAATTCTTCATTATCTTTTAGTCTATTGCTGATGTATTTAAATCCAACACCATCATTATTAACAGCAATGTTAGCAACAAGATCATCATCTTGTAATCTATTGCTTGCAAATTCCAATGCTCGCCCATCTTCGCTAACCGCAGCAATTACAATATCTTTATTGTCTCTTATGTTTTTGCTTGCATATTTTAGCATTTTACCAACTTTTGACATTACAGTTAATGCGGTTACAGGGTCATCTTTTAAGATATTGTTTGCTATCGGATATTTATAAGGATTGTCTTTCAGTTCTGTGGCATCAACAATACAATGATTAAAAAGACCGAAAATCAATTCTTCAAGTTTTGCATCATCGATGTTATTATTTGTTTTTACGTATTGTAAATAGTTTTCTTTTGCGCTTTCGTCTTTAATTTTGTTCTTGTAATCTCTCCAAAGCTCCCAAATTTTTAATTTCGCAAATTTTTCAAGGAAAGCTGCATTTGATCTATCTAATTCAATTCCAAACTTATAACTGCTTGGTTGCTTTGAAATAAACTCTTTTACGAAATCATATGGATTAAACGAAGATCGAACATACGCAAAATCATGATCGAAATTTTTGCACTCATCAAAATACTGAAGCGTGATCATATTAGCTAAAGAATCCTCCATCCAATGATAGAATTCATCTCTCTTTATATCGCCATCATTTGCCATCATAGCATGAGCATACTCGTGAATAATTACTTTTGCGATAAGGGTATTCAACTCCTCGTTGTTCTTAGCAAGTGGGATTATTCTTTCTGGGCAAAGAGCGATAATTGGCTCATTCCAATTCTCATCCCTAAAACTCGTATTGCGATGCATATAATACCCCAGCAAATCCGTTGGCGGAGCATCTTTTGAATCTGCATCATAATTCCTATCAAGATACTCAGGAGGCAATTCATTGTCTAGCTCCAGCATATCTTCAGGTGATAATAGCAACACTGGGATTTGCTTCATCAAATCTGATACATAAAAATGAGAGAACATATTATTGTGTTCTTTTTCGTAGGAAACGATTTCTTCTACGAAGCTGATTTGCGAGTCTCTCAAGTTGTATCTTGAGCTGATGTTGATTACTCGCATTTTTTTCCCTTTTGCTTTTTCTTTCATGGTATTTCTCCGAAAAAATTATTAATTTGTTAATTTATTATTAAACAGTTAAAACTTAAAACTTTAATTTACTTATTATAAATTGCTTTACTGACTTCAAAATTACAACTTGTAAACGACACAGTTTGACGCTTGCATATAAAATTGAAAATTAATTTTAATAAGTGAATAAGGATTAAAACCCCATTAGAAAAGAGCTTTTTGATAGATTTCTTCCACAAGTATTATTTTTATTAACATCAATAAAAAATAGCCTCCCCTAAATGGGAAGGCTATTTGTATAATCAATGGATGAGATTATCTTATTATTTTACTAAATGCTTTAAATATTCAGGGATTACTAAATCTGGATTACCAGAGCAAAACAAGCTCTCTAAATTCACCATACCATCAGGAAGAGAAGTTAATTGATTAAAGGAGCAATCCAACTCCTTTAACACTCCAGGATTCGTAACTTCGAGACTAACTAAGTTTTCATTAGCACATCGACACGTCCGGTACTTAACATCAAAATACTTTATTTTGCCATCAGCTGTTGTGCCTTTTACTGATAGTATTTGGTTCTTCAAATATTCAGGAATATCAATATCGCACTCTAACACCCCTAAATTAAGCATTCCTTCAGGAATCGAACTAATTTTATTACCACCGCACGACAAGCTCTGTAATTTCACCATCCCTTTTGGAAGTGAAGTTAGTTGATTATCATAGCACCATAACTCCGTTAAATTTACCATATCCTCAGGCAACGAAGTTAATTGATTATTGTAGCACCATAATTCCTTTAAATTCACCATACCATCAGGAAGGGAAGTTAATTGATTATCAAAGCAATACAATTTTGTTATCAATTCTGGCTTAGCAACATTAAGCTTAACTAAGTCATTATTAGAACAATAGCACGAACCATTTTGTACATTTATTAATATTTCCTCACCAGTATTGGTAACACCTATTACTCCCTCTGCTACTAATACTTCCTCTGCTACCTTTTTTTTTCTTCCAAATAAACCCATATTTTTTCTCCGATTTGTTATTACAATTATTATTTGTTTTCATTTTATTATCACCACTAATGCCAGGCTCTCTGGCATTAGTGGCAGAGATTAATATCTTTCCTATCTTACTTTGTTCTTTAAATACTCTGGGACTTTTAAATCTTGATTACCAGAGCAAATCAAGTCAGTTAAATTCTCCATATTCCTTGGAAGTCTATCAATTTGATTTGAACGACAATCCAATTCTTGTAAGTTTATTAAATCCGGTGGTAGCCTCAAGAGCTGATTCATTTTGCATTTCAACAGTGTTAATTTATCCATTCCAATTGGCAGTCTTGAAATTGAATTATTAGAACAATCCAACTCGACTAAATTCACCATACCTGCAGGAAGTGATGTTAATTGATTATCTCTGCACTCCAACTTTATTAATTTCTTCATATCATCTGGTAATGAGTGTAAAGGATTTTTGGAGCAATTCAGTTTCTTTAAATTCACCATACCTTCTGGTAGCGAGCTTATTCCAATTCCTGAGCAATTTAATATCCTCAATTTTTCAGGATTATCAACTTCCATTTTATCATATTTAT
>CAZGXC010000146.1:3816-4211 GCA_964529535.1 uncultured Hyphomicrobiales bacterium
ACATGAGGCTCTCATTACTTGCTTTTTGTTTATAATACCATATACTATTGAGAATGTAGAAGGCGCGCGAGTCTTAGAATAACAAGTAACGACACCTTCTAACAGTTTCTTTTTATCACATTCGATGCTTTCTAAATTATCCATACCCTCGAGTAAAAATTCTATATCATTGTCTAGGCAGTTCAATTTCTTTAATTTCACCATATCACTAGGTAATTTATATAGATAATTATAGGAACAATCCAACTCGACTAAATTCACCATACCATCGGGCAAGGAAATTAAGTCATTCTTATTACACTCCAAGCGAGTCAACTTAACCATCCCCTTTGGCAAGGAAACCAATTCGTTATTGTTGCAATCCAAGTGAGTTAATTTAACCATATCTGATGGTA
>CAZGXC010000147.1:0-4167 GCA_964529535.1 uncultured Hyphomicrobiales bacterium
CGCAAGCTATTTACAGAGATGGCAAAGAAGCGAAACATTAACTCGCCCGTGAATGCGAATAACACGAGCGTGATGAAAGCCGTTAAATGGGCTTTGCGCGCTGTATTGTTCTTCTCTTCACTTGATAAATTGCTCGTCATTGTCATAAAGATTGGCATTGTGCCGAGCGGATTCATTATCGTAAAGAAAGAGGTGAAATATAACAAGAATGTTGTTATATAATTCTCGGGGTTGCTAATTAAAGTCATTATATTTCCTTTATTAATTTTCTATATTTGTTGAAGATGTTTGATTTCGAAATAAATCCCAGATATTGGTTGTTCTCGTCCGTTACTGGCAGAATCCAATGATGTGATTTGTCAAATTTGTGGATGACGTTCATCATCGGCTCGTTAATTCTAACTATCGTATCTGGAATAAGTATTAACTGTTTAATTGTAATTTCATTGTAAGCTTCTGGCTTAAAAATCAATTCTCGGACTTCATCGAAGTCGATTATCCCCATTAGTTGCTGTTGGGAATTTAGCACAGGATATGAATTTCGCTTCGAGCACTTGATAGCCTCAATCAATTCATTAAAATCACCATCAATGCTTACGGTGGAGAAATCAGTTTCGATTAGCTTTGAAGTGCGCAGGAGTTTCAGGACGTTTAAATCCTTGTCGTCAGTGAATATTTTTCCTTTTTCGGCAAATTTCTTAGTATCCATAGAATATGGCTGAAAATGTTTTGCGAAGACAAATGAAATAGCAGAGACTATCATTAAGGGTAGAATTAGCTCGTAGCCACCGGTGATTTCGGCGATTAAAAAGACTCCCGTAAATGGGGCATAGAACACGCCACTTAAAATCCCGGCCATTGCTACAATGGTGAAGTTCCCGACAGGCAATCTATAAAAGCTCATTTTATTGATTAAAGCAGAGAAGAAATATCCCGTGTATGCTCCGATAAACAAAGATGGAGCGAAATTTCCACCGTTGCCACCAGCGCCTAAAGTAATTGCCGTAGCTACTACTTTAATTAAGGCAATAATCCCGATAAAAGCAATAAAGAACCATTCATTCGATAGAAATTCCGAGACAATACTATTATTAAAGACTTGGTCGAATTGCCCATTTGCCAAAAGTTTCACGCTATGGTAACCTTCACCAAAAATAGTAGGAAAGAGAAGATACAAGAGTGATAAAATCAATCCACCAATTATTGCGCGCAAATAAATGCGATGTTTAAATTTGGCGAAAAGTCCTTCGATAAAGTGGCTCATCTTCGCATAATAAAGCGAAATCATTCCGCATAAAATACCGAGAATGATATAGAAAGAGACATTGAGGTAATTGAAATTTTCTTGTAATTTGAATACAAATAGAATATCTTCATTAAATACTATTTTGGAAATCAAGGCTCCAATTACCGAAGCCAATATTATTGGAATAAACTCTGATACTGCCGAGCTGACCAATATTACTTCCAAAGCGAAAATTACTCCCGTGATAGGCGCATTAAATACCGCGGCGATACCAGAAGCAGCACCAGCAGCAAGGAGGATAGTTCTATCTTTGTATCCCAAATGGAAGGCTTTTGCTATATTCGAACCAATAGCAGAACCAGTAACGACGATTGGCGCCTCCAATCCTGCCGAACCACCGAACCCAACGGTTAAGGCGCTCGTGATGGCATGGGAATAGGTCTTGTCCTTATGCACGATGCTCGCTTTATTGGTGATTTCGTAAAGAATATTTGCGATGCCTCTGCCGAGCTTTCCCTTAAGAACGACTTGAACAAAGATCACAGTTAGCAAAATACCAATCATCGGGAAAATTGCTATCAAGTATTCATCTCCGGTAAAATTCCAATCGCTTTGCAAGAACTGCTGAATATGATGAACTACGAACTTCAGTAGCACGGAAACAGACCCAGTTACTAAACCAATAATTACTGAGACGAGCATTAGCATTTTGCTCCGAGTTAATTTCCGTCGTATTTTTTCTATCATAATTTCATAAACTCTTTAGGCTTTATTCTTTCTTTTTGCCGCTAATCATCGCAAAAGAGATTTTGCCTTCATCGAGGAAGAAGATGAAACTTAAAGTGCAGTCATCGTAATAGAATTTAGTCATTCTATAGCCCACATCGCGAAAATCTTCGTAGGAATTTGCGTCATCGCGCAGGGTTTGGGCAAAGTTATTCACATCTGTATCTGGAATATCGAAGGAAATAAAATCTACTTTATCTTCTTTTATCCCGATTTCTACTCGCTCGACGCTGGCATTTAATATTGTTTGGTTTTCGCTAACGACATAATGCTTTTGCTTGTATTTCTTTGTTCCTATCTCGTGTTTAGCTTTTTGCTCATCGAGGAGTTTCAGGGCTTCTTTTTCGGGCATATTTATCTTGATGCCGAATATTCTATTTGCGTCGAAGTCTTTGCTTACCAGCAATAATGGCGCAAATAGCATTGCTAAGATTAGGAGTTTAAAAGAAAATGAGTTTCTCATAGAATTCTTTTATTTGTTAATTGAATGATAATAAATGTTGTTATTCTATATCTTATTATTTCTGTATTTTCTGTGATGTATATGCTCTTCCGATTTTGCTACCGAGGGCAAAATATGATTTGGAGAAAGTATCGTAAATTAATGGATCTATCTTATTTATATCGGGATTGCCATCGCTTAGCATTGCTTCATCTACTCTTAGGTCAATGATTTCCGCTATATACATAATATGAGTGCCGAGGTCCAGCTGTTGCTTTACTCTGCAATCAATACAGGTGCTGAAGTCGGTAAATTCTGGCGCATTTACGCTTTGTGCTTTCTGGTGATTTAGTCCCAAATCGCTAATTTTATCCGTTTCCTTGTGCGAGAATACTCCGCAATAATCCGCTGCTTCCATCTGTTTTGTGCTTGCGAATGTAATTGTAAATTCTTTGTTCTCCTCTAATCCCCGATAGGTAGCGCGTATTTTGCGAACGCTAATTGATAGCATTTCTGGGGTGCTATTTACTATTCCAGTCCAGGACGCTGTCATTAAATTTGGTTTGCCATCTATATCGTATGTGCCAATTAGCACCACTGGCAGTGGGAAAAGCGCAGTTTTTGGTCCAAATGATTTCTTCATTTTCTATCCTTCAAAATAATAATATAAAATTGTCAAATTGATTACTTAATTTTGTATTCCTTTGTGTTCCATAATTACTTAAATTAGATACAGAATATGATGTATTTCTTGTATAACTTTCTTTTGGTTCCTATCCTTAGGCTCTACGCAAAGTATAAGAGCAAAGATGAGAAATTCAAAAATAGAGAATTTTTAGCACATAATTTATTAAAAAAATATAAATCTGAAAATATTAATACTAATAATTCAGACGGCAAGAAGAAAATTTGGTTTCATTCGGCTTCTATGGGGGAGTTCGAGCAGGCGCGCCCTATCATTGAGCGACTCAAATCGACTCACCCAGAGATTCAGATTATCGTTACTTTTTTCTCTCCTTCGGGATATGATAATAGGAAGAATTATGAATATGCGGATTTCATTAGCTATTTGCCGCTTGATTTCCCCGAAAAAGTCAGTAATTTTTTAGATATTATTAAGCCTGATATGGCTATTTTCATTCGCTATGAAATATGGTTTAATTACTTAAATCAATTAAAGCAGCGGAACATCCCCACTTTCTTATTAAACGCTACCAAGCCTCAGAGCAAGCTAATAAATGTATATTATCGGACTTGCTATCGCCTATTTAATAAGATTTATGTGATGAATAATATGGATATGCCATATTTTGAAGCTATTATTGGGAGAGAGAATGTGCAGCTCCTGCCAGATACACGATTCGATAGAATCGCCGCAAAAGTTGAAGATTCAATTAATAAACCATTTATCGATAAAGTTCTTTTTCAAGATTCAAAGGTCTTCGTAGCTGGAAGCACTTGGATGGAGGACGAGGACTTAATCCTTGCTGCATTCAAAGGATATAAGACCAATAATAATAACGATAATAATAATAACAATAAGTTAGCATTAATAATTGTCCCTCACGAACCTTTTCCCGAACATATAGCCGAATTAATCAGAAAATGGGACAATCATGTTTTGCTAAGCAAGTTAAATGATTTAGATGAAGCTTCTTGGGCAGAGATTCGCTCCGGCGAAAAGATCATCATT
>CAZGXC010000148.1:0-4120 GCA_964529535.1 uncultured Hyphomicrobiales bacterium
TTAATCTTATCGGCAAAAAAACTCTCTGATATATTTTGGCTTTTAGCAATGAGAAATACATTAATGTCTCAAATACGCCGCGCCAATTGATGCTAAATTCAAAGGTAGGGATTATTAAATCAGGGACTTCCAATCTCGAAGCCTGCCTTGCGGGCTTGCCTTTCTCCATGTATTATAAGACATCTTTCTTTACGTATTTTATGGGGAAGCGCATTATAAATATTGATTATCTCTCAATTATCAATATCCTTTCAGGCAAGCAAGTAATAAATGAATACATACAAGATGATGCCACGCCCGCGAAACTTGCAGATGCTACTCTTCGGCTGCTGAATGAACCTAAAGCATATTCTGATTTGCAGGAAGAGTTTGTAAAATTAAAGGCTTTGCTCGGAAACTCTGGAGCTTCTGAAAATGCTGCCCGAGAAATTATTGAGATATTATAAGAAAGCAGGAATAGGGAAGAGGCGATTTCAGCCAATACATCAAAAAAAGGAATCGATCAGGCTTTGATAAAAGCTACTTTTTCAAACTTTCATAAATGTTTAGGTAACTCTGGTAGCGTTCTGGATCAATCAAATTGCTCTCTACTGCTTCCTTTACAGCGCATTTTGGCTCGTGAATATGAGTGCAATGAACGAATTTGCAGTTTTCTCTGTATTCCTCAAAATCATCGAACATCAGGGCTAACTCCTCTGTTTCTATGCCCCAAAGTCCAAATTCACGAATCCCCGGAGTGTCAATAATTGCCGTATCTTTATCTATTCTGATAATGCTAGCGTTAGAAGTTGTGTGGCGACCTTTGCCGGATCTATCGCTAATCTCAAGGATTTTTTGGATAGAATTGCCATATAATAGATTTAACAGAGATGATTTCCCGACGCCAGATTGACCGCTGAAAATTGTGGTGCTGTTCGATACAAATTCTTGAATTGCCGAGAGGTTGCTTTGCTGATGGACAGAAATTTGGAATACATCAATGCCAAGTTTTTTATATACTTCCATATCATTCATCAAGAAATCAATTGGCATTAAATCTATTTTATTAACGCAAATAGCAGCCTGCAAGCCTCCCATATCAGCGGCGATTAGCATTCTATCTATCAAGCGTTTATTATAGAATGGATCCGCTGCCGCCACTACGATTAAGAGTTTATCCGCATTTGCAGCAATTACGTCCTCTTTATTGCCGTAGATGGAATTTCGCGATAGGCAAGTGCTTCGATTTAATACTTGGACTATAGTGGAAAGCTCTTCGCTTTTGTTTGATAGCTCAATAATTACCTTATCTCCTGTTGCAATAATCTGCGAATGATTATGCCCAATAGTCATTTTTCCGGCGCGTCTGCATTCGATTATCTTCTGGTTCGCATCAATTTGCACTTTGTAATTCTTACCAATAATTGAAATAATGGTTGCCGCCTCGAGGCTCCCCTTTTTATTTAATATTTCATTGGTTATCGTGCTTTTGCGGGAAATTTTCCACTTTTCGTGTTTACTTTGCTCTTCATTTTTGTTGATAATATCGAATCTTGGCATATTTAGTATAAGAATTTTTACTTTGAAAAAAATTATTCAGCCTGATTCTTATTTACATAATTGTAAAGTTCAAGATAAATATCATCGGCAATATTATTAAGAGCCTTGCTAAACGCAGGAGCAATTGAAACTGCGTCGAGGTTGCGGCGGTATTCGCGTGCGGTAAATGATTTAGTAAATAGTCGTTTCATAGCTTCGTCGCCACCCTTGGGGTATTCAATTGCCGTAGCCATTGCGACTACTTCGACGTATGGCGAGCCTTTTGCTGTATTAATGCTTTGAAATTCCAACAATGTGATTTCCATGATATAATTCGGAATTATCGCAGAGGCAGATTTGCTAATTCCGCCCTTAAATAGCCCAAATTTAGTATATCGCTCGCGGAAGAAATCGCTAAGCAAAGTAGGAATATCACTTATCCAGCGATGGTAATAATATTTATTAATCGAACCATCATCGTTCATTGTCATTATTTGATCAGTCTCGTTTGCAGTCGAGACCATCACATCGCGTATCAAAACAGATGCATCAAGTGTAGCATCTTCTTTTATCTTGCTTGATGGTTCGGAGTTGATTTTATAATATCGGATCTCTGAATAATCTGTTCTGAAACTGCACGCAGAAAGAACTATTGCCAAAGCAATGCTAACGAGGGATAATCTATAATTCATATTATTTTTCAATTTACTTCTATTTTCTTAAAAACATATTAATCAAAAGTATATAAATGAATATGTCAGCTTTTTATTTTATTTTTGGGAAAAAAATGCAAATCTGCGCTAGCATATTAGTGATAATAAGCTAATCATTTTGAGAAATTGCATCAACTTCTAAAACAGGTCCTCTTAAATATGGGGAACTACAACTAAAACCCTTAATATTTCCATAAATTTTAAGGATTTGCCCTGAACCAACAAAAACTGAATCCACATTTTGCCAATCCGTCCCAACATTTATTTGTCTAAATGTATTAGGAGCAGTTTCTACCCAAGCAGGAGTATTTGCTTGTTCGGCTGTCATATTAATTGATACTTTTGCACCAGCACTTACTGTCTTGATTACAATTACTGGAGCATCCGAAGGCGGCGTGGTCTGCGCATTTAATTGAAAAAGCGCACCACTACTTAGTAGCATGATCGCCACCAAGGTAAAAAGATAAGCTGTTTTTTTCATTTTGTTATACCTTTAATTATTAACCTTTAGTTGTTTTCAATAAGGACACAAATTATATTTGCAAAGTTACAAAAATATTTTACAAAACAAAATTATTTTTACTTTTCAATAAAAAATAAGCGTTCCCTCCGCATTCACAAGTCAAAAATTTTTTTCTTGTGGGAGTAGGGGGGAACGCTAATAATAATTAGAAATAGAAATTGGATATCAAAATTTTAATTCCAAATAATCTGTTTTTTCGACCTCGCTTTCCTTGCGTTTATATCTAAGTTTAGTTTCAACAAAGTAATATAATAGAGGCAAGGCTATCGTAGTAATCAGAATAGCAGAGCTAAGACCGCCAACTATTACAGATGCTAATACTCTTTGCACATCAGAGCCGATACCGCTTGCCATCGAAGCAGGTATTAATCCACACAAAGCTAATAGCATCGCCATTAAATTCGGTTTCAGCTGTATTATCGCTGCTTTAATTACAGCTTCCTTTAGCGGTAAGCCTTCGGTCTCTACTAATTTTCTAGCTCGAGAAACATAGAGCACGCCTGCCATTATTGATATTCCAAATAACGATATAAACCCAACTCCAGCAGAAACGTTGAAGTTGTAGCCACGAATCATCAATGCTATCAAACCACCAATTAATGCAAATGGGATCGACGCAATTGCTATGCAGGAATGATGGAAATCGCGATAAAGCCAAAATAGCAACAAGAAGATTAACAGTAGAGTAATTGGCATTACTATCGCCAATCTATTGCTGGCACGGGTTAAGTTCTGGAACTGCCCACCCCAATCAAGTGAATATCCCTTATCCAAGTGAATTGCCTTGTCTACTTTTTCTTGTATTTCTTTTACGAATCCACCTTGGTCGCGTCCGCGGATATTTGTTCGCACGGAGATTTGTCTTTTTCCATCTTCTCTTTGAATGATAGTAGGACCATCTTTAAGTTTAATGCTTGCCAATTCGCTCATTGGGATTTTCGCTCCATTATTTGAAATAATGATCATTTTGTTTATTGCTTCGATGGAGTTTTTATAATCAGCTGGATAGCGGACAACAATATCAAACTTCTTTTGCCCATCATATAATGAGCTAATAGTGCTACCTCCGATTGCTGCTTCAATCATACTTTGCAAATCGCTAACATTTACGCCAAATCTGGCAGCCCCTGCTCTATCTATTTCAATATTTAGCTGGGCTTGGTCGTGCTCTTGTTCGATTCCATATTCAGTTGCGCCCGGAGTCTCTTTTACTAATTTCAATATAGTATCAGCTTTGCTCCTCATATAGTTAAGATCATTACCGTTTATCAAGATCGCTAAATCTCCGACGCTTCCCGTTGCCGCCTCCGTTACGTTATCAAGAATAGGCTGTGAGAAAATAAAACTGCATCCCGGGATGGCTTCT
>CAZGXC010000149.1:0-1124 GCA_964529535.1 uncultured Hyphomicrobiales bacterium
GGCGGAGTCCAGAGATAAGAATTTCCGGTGATATTACTAGCAAGAAGTGTCCAGTAATTTTGAGGTTTTTCTTTATAATAAACAAGGACGGAATCTCCCGCCTTAGTGCCTGCCCAAGTGATATTGACTTTATCGCAATTACTGAAGACATCGCCATCATTTGGAGAAGTCAGGACAATCTTCGATAATCCGCCAATTAAATCCGCAGAGAAATTGCACGGATTAGCTGTAATTTTAAGAGTTGCCTTACGATAGATTTGCTCCTCTGCTGGAGTAAATCTTATTCTAACTTTTTGGGTCTTATTCTTAGGAATATCAATATTGAATTGCTGAATCCCTGCTTTCTCGTCGTCCCAATCAATCACTCTAAAATATGTGCTTGGATATATTTCTGCTCCAGAAATATGCAAATCCGAAACCAATGGAGTAATTTCTAAAATATGCTCCGAAAATTCGCCAATATCTGGATTATCAAAATATAATGGGCTTGGCTTTATTCGCGTATAAACATAAGCAGAATTTGGCAATAAATATGAGGAATTTACCTGTTTGTCGAAAGGTTTATATGCTATAGTTACTTTTCTTTCTTTTTCTTTCGTGTCGCAAGAGAATGGAGCGAGCCAAGTTATCTTGCATATCTTTTTTGTCTTTATTTCGCTTGCAATAGTCTGATAAACATTTGTTAATTGCTCTTTCGTATAAACAGGATATGCCTTCGCACCTGTCCTCATCGAAATCTGATGTAAATCACTATTCATCGGGCGGTTAAGCGTAATAGAATATATCTGAATATTAGCAGATAGCGCACCGCTGACTATCTCTTCTACGTTAGTAGGGTTGACTCCATCTGGGTCTCCATCTGTTAGGAACACGATAACGCGACGGATATTAGCTGGAGTATTATCAGAAAGACGCTTTATAGCACCAACATTCGGGTCAATAAAAGGTGGGTTGTAGTTAGTTCCGCCACCAAAAGTTAGGCTATCTATCTTATTTTTCAGAGCAGGCAATACAAAACGGGTGTAATAATTTCACTATACCATTTAACCGTCAACAGTTAGCGGACTATTTGAGTGTCGATAGAAGTGCACTGTCCAACGAGCTTTCAAAAATGCAAACAGACG
>CAZGXC010000149.1:1134-4108 GCA_964529535.1 uncultured Hyphomicrobiales bacterium
AGAGCAGTTCTATTGCTGGAAAATGGAAGAAGCAGCCTGGCTCCCGTGCTGAATGAAATGATCTCTACCTTAGTCCCGTTATTGAAATTAAGGGCATCGATAAATGATTTCGCGCCCATTTTCAACCAATCCTTCAATGGCTCGGAGTGTCCCGCCGGAATTTCCTCCATGGAATTACTATTATCCAAAATTAACGATATACTAAGCGGTGGATCCGTCAGCGAATCCCGACAATCGAGCGTTAATGTATGGCTTAAATCTAAGCCATTTTCGATTAGCTTTAGATCTTTTAATTGAATATTATCTATCGAACGCCCAGAATAATCCATGATTGAAATATATGAGACAATCCTCGGGAAGCCACTGGCATCGATATTAGACATTGATATTGTTCCCTGCGAATACGCAGTGCTACAGAACATGAGTATCAATAAAACATACTTTGTGAGGGTTTTCATTTTGTCCTCTTTGCTTAATATGATTGGTGTTTATAAAATATTTTTAATTCTTTTTTCTTATCGGAAATTTCTGCAAATAATCCTAAGGGTAGAGTAATTTTATTCTTCATGTGCCCAAATGGGAAACCGTAAAGTATCGGGAATTTTGCGTCTGAAAAGATGTCTTGAAATACGCGTAATGAAGATGTGGAGACTCGCGATGAATCTGATTTCCGTGTGTTCTCTGGCATTCGCATATTCATATAATCGAAATTTCCGATTATTATTCCGCGACAATGGTCAAATTTGCCCGCTAAGCGGAGCTGAGTAAGTAGCCTATCCACCTTATAAGGCTCTTCGTGCGTCTCTTCAATAAAGAGAATTGAATCTCGTGTATCTATTTCGTAAGGTGTTCCGAGCAAGCTATTAATCATCGTAAGATTACCACCTGTCAGCCTGCCTCTCGCCTCTCCGCCAACTATCGTCTTGATAGAATCGGATTTATAAACAATCTCGCTCTTATAAGCAGGATTAAATATCATCGGCAATAAATAATCAAGGGAAAATTGATTAATATCGGAGGAAGCTACCGGACCATGAAAAGTTACAAAATTGCACTTCTGCTGAATTGCAACAAGCAGGGCAGTAATATCGCTAAAACCGATAATCAGCTTGGGATTTGCAGCGATTTGATCATAATCGAGCTTATCCAAAATTCGCATAATACCATAGCCACCACGAGCGCAAAAAATGCCACTGATATCCTTGCGATTAACATAATGCATAAACTCTTCTGTTCGCTCAGTATCATTTAACGAGAGATAGCCATTCCGCTGGCGGCTCGCATTCTTGACGCTGTTGCCCAATTCGCACTCGACACCAAATTCCTTCATCTTTTGGACTAAACGCGATACCTCGCCGGAATTTGATGGACTGGCGGGTGCGACAATAGCAATTTTATCACCATTACGAAGCAAAGGTGGAATTAAAATCTGCTTTTTATGTAATTCTATCTTATTAACCGTCGACGAGACGGGCTCGTCATTAATAGCTTTGTCCAAACCTTTTGCATTCGCAGTTCCGAACAAAAATGGCGACAATGCTAAACCTTTTAAGATTGTTCTTCTATTATTATTCAAATTATTTCATTTGACACTATTATGGAAAATAAAAATAAGAAAAAAAAATGAATTTACAAAAGGAAAGACCAAATATTTTAGGGATTTAAGGCATATTTAGCAATATTGATAAGAGATAATTAGGCATCTTACGAAAAAGGCAAAAAAAAAACTTACGAAATTAATTAATCGTAAGCTCTTTTTGATTTGGATAAAAATCTGTTCTAAGTGAATCAAATAAGTAATAATACAAATTTATTTAAGTTTCGATTTCGTTATTTCCTGACAGTAAATCGCTTACAAGATAATAACTCTCCTTTGTTAAAAATACAAATATAATAATTGCCATTCGGAACATTATCTAAATTCAATCTGATTGCATTGTTGGACGAAATAGAGTATTGGCTTATCTCACTTGAAATAATATCCCTACCGCCAATATCTGTAATTTGTAATTTATAGTGTTTTTCAAGCTGTTTATCGAATCGTAATTCTACGCTGTTTTCAGCTGGGTTAGGAATAATAGAGAAATCATAGTCATTGTTTTCTATTTCATTATTAATTAAGTCGTGATGTGTTTTTTGCCACAAGTACAAAAGAGGTTGAACTTTTAAAATTTTACCTTGACCAGGTAATAATTTAAATTGCAAAGTATCATTCCCATAATACAACGTATTAATAATTCGATTATCATAATTATCTTTTTTCCAAAAAGGCCATGTTGAATATCCTGCATTTTCATTAGTATTATTTCCAAGTTCCTCGAAATAATAACCAATAATACGAGTAATATCAAAAAAACGTGAAATCTTAAAAGGTATTCTAAATTCTCTACATCCTAAACGTTTCCAATAATAGCGTTCCCATTTACCGGGATTAACTTCTATACTATCTTCTAATTCTGCTGTAGAGACAAAGCCAACACTATCTGTTCTACCCCCTGCATGCTGAGGTTCATAGATAATATGAGGACCACATCGCATGTTTAATACGCCAAGATAAAATCCATTGTCAGTATTACTTACATCTTTGTTTTTAAGGAGTGTTATTTGATAGAATCCAGAATCTACACCATTATTATTATAGTTGTTTTCATGAAAATTCCGGTTAATTGGAATAGTTTTGATATTATCTAAATCAATATAGCGACGAAGAATTTTAACATTTGAATCTAACTCTGGGTCTTGTGTGTATTGTTTGGTAAAGCCTTTGGCATAGCCTGCTACAAATTGGGCATTCATCAAAACACTATCAACTTCTGGCTTGCGAAGCCATTCTGATACTTTTTTAAATTCACGGCGAACGCTTTCTCGACCTACGTAATAGCGATATTTATCTACACCAGAATATTTAGTTATTGTATCTAAATTGATATAAACTAAAAAGGAGTCATTTTGGTCGTTAGGATTAAAGAAGTCG
>CAZGXC010000150.1:0-4086 GCA_964529535.1 uncultured Hyphomicrobiales bacterium
TCCTAACGAAGCACTTATTTCTAAAGAATTAGAAATAAGAATGGAATTAGCGCAGAAAATAGTAAACTTGGCTCGCTCTCTTCGCGAAAAATCAAAAATAAGAGTGCGCCAACCACTTAGCAAAATATTAGTCCCAGTGCTAAATCCAGAGGATAGACGCAATATCCAATACTTCGAGACAATTATCCTCGAGGAATTAAATATTAAGGGTATTGAATACGTTAGCGGAGATATGGATATTTTACGCAAATCTGCGAAAGGCAACTTCAAAGTAATTGGCAAGAAATATGGCAAAAATACTCAACCGGTAGCTAATGCAATCAAAGAATTATCAAATTCTCAAGTAAATGAATTAGAGAAAAATAAACAATTGACGATAAAGGTAAACAACGAAGACATTACAATAGACTTTGAAGATGTCGAAATCGTCAGTGAAGATATAGAGGGCTGGTTGGTAGCTTCTGAAAATGGAATTACCGTTGCGCTCGATACTCACATCAGCGAAGAATTGCTAAGCGAAGGAATTGCAAGAGAATTTGTAAACAGAATCCAGAACTTACGCAAATCCAATGACTTCTTGGTAACTGATAGAGTTCAGATTAAAGTCGCTGGCGATGCTGAATTGATGAAGCATATAGCCATCCAAATGGAATATATCAAGAACGAAGTTCTAGCAAACGATATTCAAATTTGCGACGCCGAAGCTCAGTTAAATCAAGCAATCGTTAATGAAATTGAGATAGATGAATATAAAGCAAAAGTTGAAATCCAAAAAATTTAATAACATTTAAAAATAAAGTTTAGAATAAATAGTTAACTAACTAATAATTTGAAACATAATAAACAAAGGGCTTAGTAATGGCTGCAAAAACAAAAAAAGAAGAAACAATCAAAGAAGCTGAAAAAACTTCTAAAGCAAAGGCTTCTTCAACGAGTAATAGCGAAAAAAAGGTTGAGAAAACTGCAGCCGTGAAGTCTGCCGTTAAAAAAACAACAAAAAAGGCTGAGACTACTACAGATGTGAAGGAAACAGCTGTAGAGACTAAAAAAACTGCTACAAAAAAAGCTACTGCCACAAAGGAAGAAACTACAGCAAAGAAGAAAGTAGCAGAAAAGCCAGCTAAAACAGAAGAAGTAATGGAAGAAGCTCCAAAAGCTGCTCCAAAGAAGGCTACCCGGAAATCTAAAAAAGATCCCGATGCTATGCCTCGCGCTGATATCTCCGCAAATAATGTAGATGATATTTTAAATAAAAGCGTTAAGGATGAAAAACCTTCGCAAAAACAAAAGCAAGAGGAAGCAATAGAATATATAAATGGCGAGGATTATGCTGGACCAAGATATTCTGATGAAGATTTAGAAATCTTCAAAAATAATATCTTGAAAGCTAAGCAAGAAGCTACCGAGGAACTCAGAATGCTAAAAGAGAGACTCGATGACTATAATAATTCAGACTTCGCCGAGGAAAGCAATATATATTCTATGCACATGGCAGAGCAGGGTCCGGAAGCATTAGAGCAAGAAAAAACTTTCGCGCAAGTTCACAGAAATAGTGAATATATCAAAAAGCTCGACGACGCACTTCTTAGAATCAAAGATAAGACATACGGAGTATGCAGAAAATGCAAATGCTTAATCGCAAAAGAGAGACTATTGGCAGTGCCAGTTACTACTCTTTCTGCTTCGTATAAAATTCATTCAAAATGCCCGCAAGATGGTATTGATAAAATTGAACCTATCTCTAATATAAAAAAATAATATTACATGAGAAAGCAAAAGAAGTTCTGCGTTATTGGACTGGGATATTTCGGAATAAACCTCGCTACAATATTAAGTAAAGAGGGGGCTGAAATATTAGTTATTGATATTAACCCGGAAAGGGTGGACATGATTAGCGAAGTAGTAACTCACGCCGTATGTATGGATTCTACGGACGAGCGTGCTTTGAAAAGTATGGGACTCTCTGAAATGGATGCCGTAATAGTAGCTATTGGCGAGCATTTCGAGAGTTCGATTACTACCACTGCTTTGCTTCAGGAAATTGGCGTAAAGAAAATTTACAGCCGTATCATCTCTCCTGTCCACGAGCGATTGCTCCGATTGATGGGTATTGCTGAAATGCTAATGCCAGAGGCAGAAGCCGCGTCGCACCTTGCGTCCAGGTTGATGCTTGAAGGGATTACCGGTTCTTTCGAGATTGCAAATGATTTTGGAATTTTCGAAGTGCCCGTGCCTCAATCATTCATCGGTAATACCATTATCGATACTAATATGCGCGAGAATTACAACCTAAACATCGTTACGATTAAGCGAGTAAACGAAGCTGGTTTCAATAATATGATTCATAGAGACGACGTAACTGTTGTGGGCGTGCCCTCGCCTCATTCCATACTCGAAGAGGGCGATATACTCGTTGTATTCGGCAAAGAAAAAGACGTTAAGTACCTACTTGAATTAAAGTGAAAATTCGATGTATAATCTATATAATCCTTTGTTTATCTGCATATAATATTCTCTTTCCAACGACTGTATTATATGCAGATATTCATATTTTTAGTAATATACGCAATTTAGAGACTCTTAATTCGAAATCCGACGATTTCGCACCGCATTTCTATCCATCCAATTCCATTTTGTTTTTTAATTCTGACAGAAGCGGAAACAGCTTATTTTATAAAGCAAAGCTCCAAGACACTTTCGGAATATCAGAATTAATAAGCGATCCAATCAATAGCAGGAATGAGAATCAAGCCTATATCTCATTCATAAATCCAAATGAAGCGATAATATCCAAATTCGTGCAGTTCGAGAATCGCTCCAATCTTAATCTATTTAAAATCAATTATCGGAATGGCAGATTTTCTCAAGCGAAAGCAATAGAAAATATCTCGAAGAATTACTATATTTCGCAGCCAAGCACTTGCGATGATTCAAAATATATCTATTTTGTAGCGGATTTTAGTAGCCCAAGCAAGAATACAGATATTTATAGCACGCACAAGAGTGATTTCTTCAATCAATATACTCCACTTAAGGAAATTAATTCACCCGATTCAGAAATTACTCCATTCTTGAAATCCGAAGATTCTTTATACTTTGCGTCAAATGGATTGGGAGGCAAGGGAGGCTATGATGTTTTCCTAAGCGTAAAGATTGATGGGGTTTGGCAACGTCCCCAGCCACTTGATGAAATTAATACAGAATATAATGAGTCTGATTTTATCATTATTAATGATACTCTAGCAGTATTTGCGTCAGATAGACTTGGTGGCAAAGGGAAAATGGATTTATATGCTGCGAGCATCGTCCAGCAAAATCAAGGGAAGCAAATTGAAAACGTTCCGGCAATTTCGCAAAATATTAACATCACCGCTTCTGGCGATGACAATATTACCATTAATAAAACCATTGAGCGCAGCTTTGTCCAAGTAAATGGCAAAGTCGAATCATTAAATAAAATCAAATATGATTTTGAGCCGCTTAATTTGACATATAATATTGATTTTGTTGTTGAGAATACCAATTCTCCAGATAAAATTTCTCCAGATAAATTGCAGCTTGATTCACTTGTCTTATTTGTTAATGGATCGCGCATTAATCAGAAGTTAAGTTTAGATAAGAATCACCAAGTAAAATTTCCATTGGCGCAGATAAGCGATTGCTTCAAAGAAGATCTCGATGAAATAGAAGTGCGATTAGAGTTGTATAATCAAGGGCAGAAGAAAGCCCATACCAGCAAAAAGAATATAAATGAGAATGAATCTATCTCCAATCGTTTGAGCAACTATAAGGGGAAGGATTACTTCGCATTGGAAATCACAGATTACAGTAAAGAAGCGGTGGAGCAGGTTGAGAACTTTTTGCGCGATAATGGCTTTGCGCCACAATACTTGCTGCTGAATATTCATTCAGAGAATCAAGCGGGGCAGCTAAAATCCGCTATTTCGCGAATGAATAAAAAAATAAGCATTGAATCCGTTTCTGGGGTTTCAATGCTATATTTTGAAATTCGATAATTTTTCTTTTTTTTTGAGTGGGCGAGGAGGGAGTCGAACCCCCGACCCCCTGCTTGTAAGGCAGGTGCTC
>CAZGXC010000151.1:0-3752 GCA_964529535.1 uncultured Hyphomicrobiales bacterium
CTTTCGTCGTGCCATTTCCATACGTAGAAGTGGATCAAACCTCATTTACCGATATTTATAGGATCATATCATCAACAGATAATAATAAAGTGAATGTCGGCGGAAAGACTATCACTCTGAACAAAGGGCAAATACATGAAGGGCGCATAACTGAACCAATTGCAATCTATGCAGAGAGACCAATTATGACGGCTCAATATAAAAGAACAGCACGCTTGAGTAACAATAATTATTATGATACGGAGGGAATAGGCGATCCATTGATGATACTCGTGCCACCCGTGGAGCAATTCCTGAAATCTGCTTCTGTATATAGTGTTCGCAAAACAGAAAACGACTTCATGGACTCGCCGACATTTACAAAGCATTATATCGTAGTTGTTACGCCAGATAGCGTGTTAAATGATTGTATCCTCGATGGGAAAAATATTCCGCGAGCTTCATTCAAAAAGATAAATGGATCAGCGTATAGTTATGCTACGATGGATGTTCGCGATGGACAACACACATTCGATTCCAAAGGGAAATGCGGATTGTATGTATATGGCTATGGCTACGCAAATTCTTATGGATACACTGGTGGGATGCGTCCGCGCTATCTCGACGTAACTAATCCAGACATCACCAAAGTTGCCGAATGCTACACTCATTCAGTAAAAATAAATGATGATATAAACCTATCTTATGGATTAAAAACAATAGAGCTTATTGATTCGCTCTCCGCAAACGTCCGCCTAAAAATGGACGCAAGCTATTATAAGAAAAAGCAACACAATGCCGAAATAGAGCTAATCGATAGGAATAAAGATGGATATTATACGCTAAAAGTAACTGATATTTCGAAAAATATTTCCACTATTAGCGATACAATTTCCGGAAAGACTTTCAGCTTCGCAAATTTAAGCGCAGATGGGAAAATAGAATTAACAAATATTTCAGATTACCAACAGAAATGCGCTAAATTAATAATCCATAATACCGGATTGAGAATTAGAACAATAGAGAATTTAAATCATACTAATACAAGGAACTTCTCAATTCCTCCGAGCCAATTCCCATTAACAATTAGACCAGGCGAGAAAAAAGAAATTCAAATTTGCGCTGTGGCGACTGGAAGCGATGAAAAAATACAATTGGATACAATTATGCTTTCAAGCGAATGCGCCGATATGTCCGGTATCATCAAAGCAGAGTTTACGCCATTCTCTACTCAACTTGATACAAAATGCGGCTTACCAGTGCAGCTATTGGTTAGTTCAATCCCGGGCAATATTTTCATCGAAGATGTAAAGGTAGAGCCATCGGGCGGAATAGTAAGCGGCAATTTCGGAGTGGATAAAGATGGAATGATTAGCATTAAATTATATGATTCTTACGGCAAGCTAATTAAAGAGATATACAAAGCAGAGATGAAAGCCGGAATATATAGCACTAACTTCAGTACGGCGGATTTAAGCAACGGTGTATATTTCCTCATACTAAATAATAGCGCGTCTGCCCAAGCATCTGCGAAATTCTTGATAATTAAATAGCAAAGAATAATTGCTTCCGGAAGGCAATCAAAAACTAAACATTGAGCAGTAGTAAAATATTTTTATTAATGGGACGTTTCACATAACTACGCAAAATAGAGTAGATATTAATTGGACATATACAGAAGCAATATCAGAGAAAAGACCCTAAAGACTTATAGCGACCATGAGTTATACGCTATCGTAGGGGATAAAGTTAAGGATTCGGAATTAGCATTCTCTGTCCTATATGACCGTTTATCTCCAAAAGTATGGGCGTATTGCTTGAGAATGACAGATGATGAAACTCTCGCAAAGGATATATTACAGGAGACTTTTATTGAATTTTATAATATTATTCATTCAGAAGTAATCATCATAAACATACCAATGCGATTACTGCAAATAGCAAGAAAGCATTACAGAAGAATTAAGATATTTGAGATTGACACAGTCCCATTTGAGGAAGATTTACACCCATTGGGCGACAAAGTAGAGGACAACACAGAACTTTTGACGCTGATAAAAAAGGCTATGGCTAAACTACCAAAGGATTATAAAGAGATATTTATCCTGCGTGAATACGATTGCATGACTTATAAAGAAATAGCTGACATTACAGGGGAATCAATCTCCAACGTAAAAGTCAGAATACATAGAGCCAGAGCAAAAGTCAGAACCTTACTAAAGAAATACATAAAAGAAATGAAAAAATTAAAAGTTGATTTGCAAAACTTTTAATGAAAAAAAACTATTTAAATCCTAATAAAATATAGGACACAATTATAATAGGTCAATATTATGGAAGATATTAACAAGCTTAAAGAAGCCGACTTCGGATTGCCAAACGACGAGCAATTTAGCGAAATTCTTCAGAATGACTTCCAAGCATTTACACCCCCAAGCGAAGCCAAAAACGCTGTCTTCGCAGCTTTAAATATCCCATTACCGAACACTGCGCCAACAGGAGCTAATGGAGCTGAAAAAATTGCTCCTTCATTGTTGTTGCTATTAAAAAGAGCAGCTATTCCGGTTGCGGTTGGGCTAATGATCACTTTGTCGGGATATTTTTACTTTAATTCTGCGAGCCATTTTAAGAAGGGCGCAGATGAGATTAGCACAATTACTAATCAAAATACATCAATCCAAAATCCTTCAGAATTGAGTATTCAGAAGGAAAATAATCTTGGAAATAATATCATTGATAATGATGTCGTTGATAATAATACTGTTATTGTTAATGGCGATAAAAATGTCAATATGAACAAAATAAAAGCAAATATTCCGATGGCTTCTTCTAGTAAAACAGAGAAAGCAATGCCTGCTCCTGTAGGTAAGAAGAATACAATAAATAACAGGAATACTGAAAATATAGAGAATACAGTAAATATCGAGAACAGCGATTTTTCCACAAATCAGGTAGCGAATCAGCAATTGAATAATATTTACGGATTGTCTTCCGGTAATCTAAACAATAATAATATCAACAATAATAGTCGCAATCAAGATTTCCCGATAAATAGGGGGGAAAACTTAGCAATACCAAGTATTTTTAGCACAGATGTATTTAGCGCGACTATATATAGCGACACAAAGAAATTTGAATTATGCCTAAAAGGAATTGCCGCAAGCACATTGGAGCAGAGTAGTAAATTCGGCGAAGGTGTTGGCACATCGTTCATTGTGGGCGGATTTATGCCAATGAGCGAAGGGCAGAACTTCAATGTTGGAGTATTGATAGGCAAAGAGCCATTTTTCAAGAAATTCTTCAACAAAGAAGAGCCAAGCATAGTCGAATCGTATGCCAGCCCGAGCGTCCTTTGGTTTGCAATAGCAGCGAAATATCGCTTAGGAGAAGTGGGCGCGGGATTTTTCTCATTCAAGCCATTTGCGGAAATCGCACTCGGTGCCGGAGAATTAGGACCGCTCAGCCGCCTTAGCGCAGGCATCGAAAAGCCTATATTCGGTGGTTTATCTGCCAGCGTATCGGCTGATTTCTCAGCAATGTTCTATAACAATCGTTATGAATGGTTTGCTTCCAAAAAGATGGGAATTTCCGCAGGTTTGATATATAGTTTCTAAATATTTCATAAGCAGTAAAATTAATAAGCCGCCTCTATTTATCATAAAGGCGGCTTACTTGTGTTGTCTAATTATTAAGCATGCAAAAGAATGCTAATATGTTATCATCATTATGTTGTTGTTATCCTTCTGCTTTGTCTTTTTGCAATTTTAGTATGG
>CAZGXC010000151.1:3776-3998 GCA_964529535.1 uncultured Hyphomicrobiales bacterium
AAAATCAATGAATAATGGATGTCCAATTACTGCGCGGGACTTCAATTCTGGATGGAATTGGCAACCCAAGAACCAAGGGTGATCCCTTAATTCAATGATTTCCACTAATTGCCCATCGGGAGATAAACCGCTTAAAATCAAGCCATTCTCTTGTAATTTCTCTCTGAAAATATTATTCACCTCATATCTGTGTCTGTGGCGTTCGTCAATACTTTCCTTACC
>CAZGXC010000152.1:0-3918 GCA_964529535.1 uncultured Hyphomicrobiales bacterium
AAATGACGAATAAGAAACTCGGATGCGTTTGTATCTGCAATAATCAAAAGCAATTAGAGGGCATTATTACCGATGGTGATGTGCGGAGAATCCTACAAAAACATGATAATATCGGGCATTTATTAGTTGAAGAAGTGATGACTAAATCCCCGATTACTATTAAGAAAGATCTATTCCTCGGCGAGGCACTTTCAGTAATGAGCAATAGGGACAGCCAAATAAGCGTTTTAGCGGTATGCGAAGAGAATGATGAGCTTGTAGGCATTATTAGAGTTCATGACATTGTGCGTAGCGGAATATAGAAAAATACAGGGTCAGAAAAAAAAGATTTGGTTAATTCTGAAAAAACCCGTAATTTTGTATTCCTAAAAATGTTAAAAAGTAATTGTGGAGGGCCTGTAGCTCAGTCGGTTAGAGCAACGGACTCATAATCCGTCGGCCGGGGGTTCAAGTCCCTCCGGGCCCACAAAAAAATTCAACATGACTTAAGCTTCGATTATATGATATCGAAGCTTTTTTTATTCCTATCAGTCCAAATATGATAAAAAGAAAGTGATGGCATTTAAACCATCACTTTCTTTTATATTCGATCTGTTAGTATTAACTAATAACAGTTAGCTTAATTATCTATTTTAGTTGTTAAATATCTCGTTATTTGGGACTTCTTTCAAGTCGTCTTTTCCTTCGCTATTAGCATCATTATTGACAATATTATCGATGAAGTTTTTATCTTCGTCGGTAAATTCTACGGGAATATCTTCGCTCTGGAAGCAGAGTTTTTCCTCGCCGTCAATAATATCAGCTGTAATAATCGAATGATTTTTTATTCTATTTGATAATATTTCTTCAGCCAATTCATTCTCGATATACTTTTGGATAGCTCGCTTTAGTGGGCGGGCGCCATATTTTTCATCGAAGCCTTTATCCACGAGGAATTTGCGTGCTTTTTCTGTTAGCTTAAATTCCATATTATTAATTTTTAGACGCTTGGAGAGTAGATTAAGTTGAATATCGATAATCTGCGAAATATCTTCTTTCTTCAAATTTCTGAATATAATGAACTCATCAATTCTATTAATAAACTCTGGGCTAAATAATGATTTTATCGACTCTTCAATAGTTTCTTTGATATAATCATATTTTTCATCAGCTGCTTTATCAGAGAAGCCAATCTTCCCGCCGGTCTTCATATCTTTTGTTCCGACGTTAGAAGTCATAATGATTATAGTATTTTTGAAATCTACTTTTCTGCCATTACCATCTGTTAAAACGCCGTCATCAAAGACTTGTAGCAAGAGGTTAAAGACATCTTGGTGAGCCTTCTCTATTTCATCTAATAATATGATTGAATATGGCTTGCGGCGGACTTTCTCTGTTAATTGTCCACCTTCTTCATAGCCTACATATCCCGGAGGTGCGCCTGTGAATTTGCTCACGGAGAATTTCTCCATGTATTCACTCATATCTACGCGAATTAGCGCATCTTCGCTATCGAACATTATTTTTGCGAGTGCCTTTGCGAGCTCCGTTTTGCCTACGCCAGTTGGACCGAGGAACATAAATGAGCCAATCGGGCGTTTTGGGTCTTTTAGTCCCGCTCTTGCTCTGCGAATAGCTTTCACTAAGTGCTCAATAGCTTCATCTTGTGCTACTACCATTGATTTCAAATCTTCTGGTAATTGCATTAGCTTCGCGGATTCAGCTTCGGCTACTTTATTTACTGGGACTCCCGTCATCATTGCGATTACGTCTGCGATATCATCTTCGCTTACGTCATAATAAGTCTCTGATGATCTCATTTCCCAATTGTTTTTGGCGATTTCTAATTCAGCAATAATTTGCTTTTCTTGATCGCGTAAGCGAGCAGCTTCCTCGAAGTTTTGATTCTTAACTACTTGATTCTTCTCTTCTTTGATTTCTTCTAATTCTTTTTCCAAAGTGATTATTTCTTTTGGCACCGTAACGTTTCTTAGGCGAACGCGTGCGCCAGCTTCGTCTATTACGTCAATAGCTTTATCTGGGAAGGCTCTATCTGTGATATACCTGTCAGCGTATCGAACGCTTGCCGCCACTGCTTTTTCAGCGTATTTTACTTTATGATGATCTTCATACTTGAATTTGATATTCTTGATGATAGTCATTGTTTCATCATAAGTTGGAGGCTCTACGATGATTTTTTGGAATCTGCGCTCCAAAGCTCCATCTTTTTCGATAAACTGCCTGTATTCGTCAAGTGTAGTTGCGCCTATGCACTGAATTTCTCCACGAGAAAGCGCAGGTTTGAACATATTAGCGGCATCGAGAGAGCCTGAAGCTCCGCCAGCACCGACCATCGTATGGATTTCATCGATGAAAACTATCACATTTGGAGCTTTCTCCAATTCAGTCATTATAGCTTTCATTCTTTCTTCAAACTGCCCACGATATTTCGTGCCTGCGACCATCGCCCCAAGATCTAAGGAGACGATTCTTTTCTCGAATAGGACGCGTGGCACATTGCGAGAAATAATCCTAAGTGCCAAACCTTCAACAATGGCTGTTTTGCCAACGCCGGGTTCTCCGAGTAGGACAGGATTATTTTTCTTCCTGCGTGATAGAACTTGAGTAAGCCTTTCGATTTCCTTTTCTCTACCAATTACGGGATCTAAAGCATCGTCCATCGCAAGTTTAGTGAGGTCTCTGCTGAAGTTATCTAATACAGGCGTTTTTGCTATATCTTTCTTGGAAGAATGATATCCAGATCCCGCCTTATTATGAGTGAAAGTAGCTCCTTTTGGAGATTCCGCAGTCGCAGTATTTCTCAATGGAGTGCTTGGTCTGCCGTTTAAAATATTATCTAATTCATTTCGGACAGAGTCATAATCCAAATTGAATTGATTTAAGATACTTGCTGCAATATTCTCTTCTTCGCGAAGGAGAGAAAGGAGCAAATGCTCTGTGCCGATTAAATCAGATTTATATAATTTTGCTTCTAAATATGTAATTCTTAGAACTTTTTCTGCTTGCTTGGTTAGAGGGATATTTCCGCTTCCCGCTAATTCGCGTGGTTTATTTACTGAATCTTCGATAGCTCTGCGGATTTGCATCAGATCTATGCCAAGATTCTTTAATATTTTAATGGCTATTCCATCGCCCTCGCGAATGATACCAAGGAGCAGATGCTCAGTGCCAATATAGTCGTGTCCTAAGCGAATAGCCTCTTCACGGCTTAATTTTATTACGTCATTTACTCTATTTGAGAAATTTCCATTCATTATTTTAAATTATTTCCTTAATTTTGTAATTCTTTGAGTTTTATAATAAACGATGTATTATTTCTTATAATACGATTTACCGATAATTTAGTTAATTGCATAGACGGTTTTAGTCGCTTATTATTAATTTAATTAGAGAACTTTATTTACTATGATATCAAAATACATTATCAGATGATATTATTATCCATCAATAATTATATTATCTGATAATGTAGACACTATTATGCTTAGAAGCGTTACATTAATATTTATGATCACACTCCTGGCACTCTGCGAAGCATCTTCGCAATGTGATTGCCCGGGGAATATTCCTTCTCCGATGATGTCCATCTCGGCAGGAGCTGTGAATAATTCTCGCCTTATGCTTGATGCTCGGGAAGCACTCATAGCGAGCAGCTATCGCTATATCAATGGCAGTAGCAAATATGAGAATGACAGGAAGATAGAAAATACATTTCATTTAAAACATCATTTCAATTTAGTGGATATTTCGGGGACTTATGCTTTCTCCAATCGCCTAAATGCCACTATTGATTTGCTGTATGCCAATAGTTTTACGGAGGATTTTTATACCAAAAATTCAAATAACAGCTTATCTTCAATTATTTCTGCTCGATATAATTTCTTTTCGAAAGAGAAAGATGATGAATGTATTGTCTCT
>CAZGXC010000153.1:0-3850 GCA_964529535.1 uncultured Hyphomicrobiales bacterium
AATATTCATTTGAGAAAATTGTATCAGGAATAATAAAACCAAGATCTTTTGCAATTATTTTCTGTAATATTTTACTTCCAGCTTGTCTTTCCAGTATCGGATGCCCGAGCCACAAAACATTATGAAGAGAATACCTAAAAAATCTAAGGAACCCATCAGCTTCTTCAAAAATTAACTCTCTAATCTTCTCATCTTCGTAATGGGAAAATGTAGCCATAGGTTCCATTGGTCTCCTTTCCCAAACACAAGTTATTTCTTTACTAGAAATGGATATAGGATGTTGTTTGTATTTAATTTCAAAATATGTTTCATTATTAGATATTTTATATGTTATATCATAGTCAGTTAGAATTTTTTCAGTATTAAATCGAAAAAACGGCAATCCCTCACTACTTAATATATCAATAACTGGGTTTGGATGCACATCTGATTCATTTGTAATTATTAATAGCATTTTTCTCTCTGAATTATTATTATAATAAGTCAGGGGAATACAGTTTTTGTATTCCCCTAATAAATTTAAATATTGATTGTATATTATTTCTCTTTAGAATCATCATTGACGTTCTTATATTTTGGTTTAAATATGCTGCCAGCGTTAATAGCGCAACGTGTGACTTTTTTAGCTGAGCCACAAAAAAATGGATAAATTGTTTTTTGAGTATTATAGTCATAATATTCAAAAATATCATTTTGCCTTTCTGCTAATTCTTGTTGTTTTTCAAAATTTCCAAAAATTACAATTGGAGGTAATTGATTACTATTATTATAATTTAAATTGTTTTCCATAATCTTAAAGTTTATTTAATTAATAGATAATAATGTTTTTAATTCATTCATTTTTTTCGCTTCTATTTCAGAAACGCCATCAGAAATTTCCGCTATGGCGGTCATAAGTTCCAATATCATAGATTTAAGATCTTCTTTGTCTGCGATCTCCTCTTTGATACATGACAAGGCTTCATCAGCAACTTCTTTATTTGCTGTGATAAGAAATGACAGTTCAGAGTACATTTCGCAAGCAATTAGTATATCGCCTGCCGCTGCTTCCTTCACTGACTCTGCTAAATTTTGCTTCTCTAATGCATCGAAAACTCCATCTGAAGTAGCGATGATAGTAGCAGGATACATCATTAACAATGATGAAAATTGATCTTCATCTAAACATGTATTGCGTTTAGATTGATAATCTTTATAATAATCAGTTAATTTCATTGTTTATTCCAATTTGTTAGTAAAAAATTGTGCCTACTCCCTTTAAGGCGTTTTAGCGTTCTCCTTGTTTACTTCTCTTAAGAGCTGCATTTTGACAAAGTAACGTCATTTGGCGAGAGAGCAGTATTAGCTTTATTTGCTACTTGAACCTTGATACCAAAATACTTTTTGATTCCGTCTTCAAAAGTTCCCACATGCATATTACCGCTTACACTAAATTCCCCAGCTTTGGCAGTGCCAGTTCTAATACTGGACAGCGATGCTTTTGGATCAGCAAACTTACTGCCGTTATATACGCGCAATGTTCCGCCAAAATTGTCCTTAAATTGTTTTTGTAGCGTTTCTACAAGCATTCTGCCTGAAATTTTAAAATCAGCCATATTAATCCTTATGATTTATTGCTTACTCTATTTAATATTTGGATTTTCAGCTTCCTCCATGTTTTATAAAAATAGCTCACTACTCCCTGTATTTATGGGAATTTGGGGTACACCCTTTATTGAAATTATTGACCACTCTTTGATAAACTAATATCATTGGGCGAAAGAGCTGAATTGTCCTTATTTGCGACTTGAACATTGATACCGAAATTCTTTTTCATTTCATCTTCGAAAGTCCCAACGTGCATGTTTCCACTTGCACTAAATTCCCCACCTTTAGCATCAGCTTTGCGGATGCTTGCGAGGGTTGCCTTTGGATCTGCGAATTTATTGCCGCTATAAACTCGTAGCGTCCCGCCGAAACTATCTTTAAATTGTTTTTGTAGAGTTTCTACATTCATTTTGCCTGAAATTTTGAAATTAGCCATTATTTTATCCTTTAAAAAAATTAATAAAAATACAATTATTGGTTTATTTATATATTAAATATTTCATTGTTTTTAAACTGAAGCACTGTTGTGTCTTTCTTGGCAGGAGACTGTTCTTCTGAACTATTAAACACACCCGCAAACCACAAGGCGAACAAGAGAATTATCAAAGCAATTATTATCCATAGCCAACTTG
This sequence comes from uncultured Hyphomicrobiales bacterium, assembly GCA_964529535.1. Lineage (GTDB taxonomy): Bacteria > Bacteroidota > Ignavibacteria > Kapaibacteriales > UBA2268 > CALLXS01. The sequence continues at coordinate 2,220 of CAZGXC010000153.1, forward strand.
GAAAACTATGTTGTTTTACCTCCGTAATCTTTTTATACAATTCAGGTTGAATAATCTCAATGCTATAAGAACCTTTTACAAATGCTTTTGTAAATTCGAATTTCTCTACTGTGATACCGAACTTAATCGCTCGATTAGCAAGGACTTGTAAGTCTGATTGTCCTGTTTCTATATCATTGCTTTGCCATAATTTATTTACAATCACGACTACTCCGTCAGCTGTTGTAAACATTTCTTCTTTTTCTAAGAAAAATAGACCCTCGTATGGCAATCCAGCTTCGGCGAATTGTTTTTTTATTTCTTCAAGCGAATGCACAACACCAAAATCCCTATTTGTAAACGGTTTAAATATTGATTTTGGAGCGTTTGGTCCTGAAGGATTAAGAGAGTCTGGAAATGCCTCTTTCAACTCACTAAAGGTTACTTTGGGATATAATTGAAAAAATGCCGCAATTATCCCCAGTGCTGTTCGATTCATAGCACTTCCATTGACTTTAACAATTCCCTGAGCAAATTGTTTTTTTTCTTCTTCGTTCAATTTTGGTAAAATCATACCTTTTCCTCCAATAATAATGTAATTAGTTAAATATTTATAAAATTTCTTTAGCTTTTAATATTTTGAGAATAATCCAATAATATATCAATTTTCTTTTCTAATTTTTCGATTCTTTGCTCCAAGCCATCATTATTATCGCTTACCAAAGCATCGACGAAAACAGAGTTAAGGATAGAAAGTCCGACAATTCCCCCACTTACAACAATGAAAATAAAATACACAGTTGTAAAAAAGGCACCCACCTCTGATAGATCCTCTGTAATTGAATCAGGTATCTCATACCAGCCCTCTAATGTAAATAGTTTGAATGTAGAGTAAATGGCAAGCCCCGGATTTCCATAGAATTTTGGGGAATACTCTTTAAATAAATGCTGAGAAATAATACCGATAACGAAAATATAGATGATAAAACCCAGGATAACAAAGACAGAGGCACGCAATGCTTTCCTGATTCCCAATACTAAGTTTTCAACATTTGGAACGAACTTGATAAATCGGAAGAACTTAACAACTCTGAAGACTCGGAATATCTGAATGAACTCAAAACCGCTAAAGCCGAAATATGAAAAGATTTCCAAAAGAGATGGCAAGGAAAGAATGATAATTACGAAATCAAAAATATTCCAAGGCGAGGAAAAATAACTTTTTCCGTAAGTCTTAAGCTTAATTATTAATTCTACTGTGAATATTAGCGTCAAGATGTGATCGAATGCAAATAATACAGAATGGAAAAATTGATTTAAATTAAATCCCCCAGCAAAAATAACAAACGCATTGGCGATAATCACATGTAAAATAAACTTATCGTCTAAAAATTTGCTCTTGATATTGAGACTAATAATATGTCTAGTACAACCCATATATCTATCCGATTAATTCTTATTTCTTCTGCCTACTCTTTTTGGTTTTCAGCATCCCCATTATCATAATACACGACTTTAATACAATATTGAAAATAAATAATAGAAATAATTTCGATATTGCTCAATATTCCTTTTTGTTCATCGGTTGTATTTATATGACCGTTTAATAATGACAGAATAAAATGAATAATATACTCATCTACAAATATTAG
>CAZGXC010000154.1:0-3741 GCA_964529535.1 uncultured Hyphomicrobiales bacterium
ATAAGCACTTTGCCGATTGGCTCGTATAATATAATAATAAATCAAGCAGGCAAGGTAGAATCTTATAAATTTATAAAGAAATAATCTCCAATCAGCACTTCAAGATTTGCTTAAATAAAATAAATAATAAATATTTTGTAAATTATTTGTTTGTGGAAAACTTTTTTCGTATTTTTGTAGTCCGTTTTAAATAGCACCCAAAATGATAGTTAAATCGGGAAAAGCTAAGATATAATAAACATAGATACGTAATTAAAGATTTTTTAAAATAATTTACATAAATAGTAAATATTATTTTGTAAATTCAGAAAAAATCCTTAATTTTGTAGGCTATAATGTAATTTTTTATAAACAACATAATTGTGGAGAGGTTTCGTGCCTACAATAAGTCAATTAATTAGAAAGCCCCGCAAAGCGCTGGTATATAAAAGTAAATCAGCGGCATTAGGTTCTTGCCCTCAAAAAAGAGGCGTTTGCACTAGGGTTTATACAACTACACCGAAGAAGCCAAATTCAGCTCTGCGTAAGGTAGCTCGTGTTCGCTTGTCAAACGGCATCGAGGTTTCTTCATATATCCCAGGCGAGGGACACAACTTGCAAGAGCACTCTATAGTGTTTATTCGTGGCGGCAGAGTAAAAGATTTACCTGGCGTTAGATATCACGTAATTCGTGGGACAGCAGATACTCAAGGAGTAGATGGTCGTCGCCAAGGTCGCAGCAAATACGGAGCAAAGAGACCTAAAAAAGGTGCAGCAGCTCCAGGTAAAAAATAATTAAGTAATAAATTTAAAACAGAATAAAATCTAAAGAAATAGTAGAATGAGAAAGAAAAGAGCAGAAAAAAGACGTGTTGCCCCAGATCCGAAATACGGTGATGTTATTGTATCAAAATTCATCAATAATATTATGTACCAGGGCAAAAAAAGCAACGCTCGCACAATAGTTTATGATGCATTCTCTATGATGGGCGAAAAATCAGGAAAAGATCCACTAGAAGTATTCCGCAAGGCAATGCAGAACGTGGCACCTTCACTTGAAGTTCGTTCTAGAAGAGTTGGTGGCGCTACATATCAAGTGCCAGTAGACGTTCGCGAAGATAGAAGAGTAGCATTGGCAATCCGCTGGATAAAGACTTATGCATCGGCTCGCCGCGATAAATCTATGGCTGCTAAATTAGCTGCTGAATTACTTGCTGCTTCAAATGGCGAGGGTTCTGCGGTAAAGAAACGCGAGGATGTTCATAGAATGGCAGATGCTAACAAGGCGTTCTCTCACTTTAAATGGTAAATACTTATGTATCGCGGTTGCGAAATTAATAATATTAATACAATTACTGCGGTATATAATGTGAAAAAATGTTTCTCATTATCGAGAAACACAAATGATTGTTCTTTGTCAACTGATTTGCTGATATAAATTATGCCAAGAAAAGCAGAAATTTCCCTTATCCGAAACATTGGAATAATGGCACACATAGATGCCGGGAAAACAACAACAACCGAAAGAATACTGTTCTATACAGGAAATATTCATAGAATCGGTTCCGTAGATGAAGGCACTGCCTACACAGACTACATGGATCAAGAGAAGGAGCGCGGAATCACGATAATGTCCGCTGCAGTAACCTGCTATTGGCATGATAATCAGATCAACATAATAGACACACCCGGGCACGTAGATTTTACAGCCGAAGTGCAAAGATCTTTAAGAGTTCTCGATGGAGCTGTCGGCGTGTTTTGCGGGGTCGGAGGGGTAGAACCTCAATCCGAAACCGTATGGCACCAAGCAGATATGTATCGAGTTCCGCGAATTGCATATATTAATAAAATGGATAGAATGGGCGCAGATTTCTATAGAGTAATAGAAATGATGAAAGAGAGACTCGGAGCCAATCCAGTCCCCGTCCAAATCCCAATAGGTGCTTATGATACCTTCAAAGGAATTATAGACCTTATTAATATGAAAGCTTTATACTTCACCCAAGAATCTGACGGAACTGTGATCGAGGAAAAGGAAATCCCTGCAGAATACCAAGAAAAAGCCGAAGAAATGAGAGCTTTGATGATAGAAAAGGTATCTGAACTCGATGACGAACTAATGATGAAATTCCTCGAAGGCGAAGAGCCAAGCAAAGAGGAAATTGAATCAGCCCTGCGGAAAGGCACACTTGCTTCAAAAATTAATCCAGTCCTTACTGGATCATCATTGAAAAATGTAGGAGTGCAGCCACTAATCGAAGCGATAGTAAAATATTTACCATCACCAGATGAAGTGATTTACTTACCAGGATTTGCGATTGATGATGACCAAGTCGAAATCATCCGCAAGCCAAGCGACGACGAGAAATTCTCGGCATTAGCATTCAAGGTAATAAGCGATCCGCACGTAAAAAAATTAGTATTCGTTAGAATATATTCTGGGACTCTTAAATTGGGACAAATGGTGTTAAATTCCACAACTGGAAATAAGGAGAGAATCTCCAAAATAATGCTAATGTCCGCAAAGAAAAGAGAAGAAGTAAGCGAAGCATACGCAGGGGATATAGTAGCTATTCCAGATATGAGATATACTCGAACTGGTGATACGCTTTGCGATGAAAAAAGCCCCCTACTATATGAAAAAATAGACTTTGCCGAACCCGTTATAAATCAATCTATAGAGACAAAAACCTTGGCAGACCAAGAAAAGCTCATAGAAGCACTCAAAAGATTGATAGAAGAAGACCCTACCCTCGCATACAAATATGATGCGGAAAGCGGTCAGATAATAATTAGCGGAGTGGGAGAGCTTCACTTAGAAATCGTAGCCGATAGATTGAACAGAGAATTTAAAGTTCCTGTGAAATTAGGCAAACCGCAGGTATCATACCGCGAGACGATTACTACAGCTGAAAATCAAGATGCAACATTTGATAAACCAATAAATGGTAAAAATCAATATGGATACGTGGTTCTAAAATTAGAACCTGCTAAATCTGGCGACGGAATAATAGTAGATTTTAAATTAGAGCAAGACGCAATCCCGGCAATGTATAAGCAGCCAATTGAGACTGGAATTAGAGAAGCGCTAAACCTCGGACCTGCAGGCTATCCAATGATAGACGTAAAAGCGACTGTTATCGAAGTAGATTACGACGAGCAAAGACAGGGCGAGACAGCATTTAAAATAGCAGCTTCTATTGCCGTGAAAGACGGCATTCGCAAAGCGACACCAATCTTATTAGAGCCATTCTGCGCAGTAGAAGTAATATCACCTGATGAATATACTGGAGACATAATCGCAGATTTAAGTTCTCGGCGCGGCAAGATAGAAGGCATAGAGCCACGCGGCACAATGCAAGCTATAAAAGCACAAGCACCATTGTCGGAAATGTTTGGGTATGTAACTAAATTGAGATCCGCAAGCCAGGGCAGAGCCGTATATACGATGACATTTTCGCATTACGAGCCTGCTACGACAAACAAAAATGTAAATTAATAATTAAATAAAACTATAAATAAATATTTCAAAATAATTTTTGGAGCTTAAACAAAATGGCTAAAGAAAAATTTGATCGCTCGAAACCACACGTCAACGTCGGAACAATCGGACACGTTGATCACGGTAAGACTACATTAACAGCCGCAATTACTGCTACATTAGCAAGATTATCCGGCTCAACAGAGGTGCGCTCATTCGATTCAATCGATAACGCCCCAGAAGAAAAAGCACGCGGGATAACAATTGCTACGTCTCACGTT
>CAZGXC010000155.1:0-3732 GCA_964529535.1 uncultured Hyphomicrobiales bacterium
CAATTTATAAGCAAGTGAAGCAATTATGCCGTGCTTTCCCTATTTACTTCAATGAAATAGGTGCAGAAGGTGAATTACGCGAGGTCTCTACCTTGATGGATGAGCTTTCAATGCGCAAGGATAGATTAATCCACTTTATGCGCAAGCAAGTCCATACAGAAAGCAATAACACTCATATTGAGCTATCGAAAAAGATTCTGCGCTTTTGGCTTGATGGTGATAAAACTAAATTAAAGGGCGCAGTTCCCGAAGATGTTTATAATGATATTGACTTAACTCATAGATGGTTTACAGGCGTGCATTATCTCATTAATCATCTTTGCTTTAACCTTAAAATTGAGCCGGAAAGTTTAGTCGACCAAAAAGAACACGTCGTCGCAAAATGCTTGGACGAAGTCGAAACTGAAACAGATATTGATAAAAAAAGAATTAAGTTATTCCTCAGGTTACAAGTATTCTTAAAGGAAAAATATTCTTTCTCTACTCAAAATCTAAATGCAATTTTGAAGCGAAGCAACTTCTTCACCCCAGAAGAAGTAGAGAAATTGGAAGAACTATATCGAGCTCAAGAATACAATGAAGCCCTGAATTTAGTCTTTGATTTCATGGAACGATTAAATCAAGTTGTGTTTAATCCAGAGAAGACTGAAGGTTGGGAAAATATTTATTACAAGCGCCACGTTGCCGTTGGTATTCCATCAATGTATGGAGAATATCACGAGAAGAAATTCGAAGCAATGGGCATTACTTTCCGTTTGGAAAGATTTTCTGCCAGATTGATTGAGAAGTTAATCAGTAAAATCCATTTTAACTACTTAAATGCTAATTCTCTACATAAGATTTATAACATTCTCACTCATTTCCTAAAAGGAATGGAATTAGATGGCATTCGCAATGAAGTATTTCGCTCCAATTTGCAGATGTTTCAGTATAGTTTAACCTCTAAATCCTTCAGCTTGGGGCAGTATATTAATATCCTACAGTTTATTCACACGAATATTCAAGAGATAATTAATAAATATTTCTTCAGACGTTTCGATTCCTTGCTACGAATTGTAATTCCTCAGGTATTCCCTGAAGTCGAATCTCTTGATGAAAAAGCAAAAATGCAATTTATGCATAAAAAGTCAGAGGAGTTTTACCGCGATGCTCTTTCTTCTGCTTATTTATTGCAGACTTTGGATAACTTCATCTCCGTAACCATCGCTACTCTGCGCGAGATGAATGATAATTATCCGCCAGATGTAATTAATGACATTATGTCATATAATCACGAGACAAGCATTATTCCAATGTATGAAAAATGCCCATCAATGGATAATCCGGTATACCTTGGCTCGAAGGCATATTTCCTCAAAAAATTATTCTCTTACGGTTTTCCAGTTCCTCCGGGATTTGTTTTTACGACCGAAGTATTTAGATTGAGAAAAGCCGTTACATCGGTTCCGCAAATTAAAATTGAATTAGATGAGTTAATCAGAAGTAACGTGAAAAAGATTGAGGAAATGACAGGTTTGGAATATGGTAATCCTGAAAAACCTCTCCTATTTTCAGTCCGATCCGGCACTGCTATTTCAATGCCCGGAGCGATGAGCACATTCCTTAATGTGGGCTTGAATGACGAAATCGTAGAGCAACTTAGCAAAAAGGAAAATTACGGCTGGACTTCATGGGATTCATATAGACGACTTTTACAAAGTTGGGGAATGTCCCACGAAATTGATAGAGATGTCTTTGATAAGATAATGATTGATCACAAAAAGAAATATAATGTGGAGCTAAAGCATACCTTCAACCCTGAACAAATGAAGGAAGTTGCGATGGCATACAAGCAAGTTTTAATCGATCACAATATAGTATTTTTAGAAGATATTTACCAGCAACTTCGCCAAGCAATAGATTCTGTTCTCGATTCATGGTCAAGTCCGCGCGCTATTGTTTATCGCAATCACATGAATATTTCAAAAGACTGGGGCACTGCCGTCGTAGTTCAAAAGATGGTACTCGGTAATCTAAACAGAGATAGCGGAACAGGCGTTGTATTCACACATAATCCCGACGATTCTCGCCCAGGTGTTAATCTTTACGGAGATTTTTCTCTCACTAATCAAGGCGAAGATATCGTAGGCGGTTTAGTTCATACACTTCCAATAAGCGAAGCCCAGAAAGAGAAAAACTTCTCTCGCGATAGTTTATCATTAGAAAAAGATTTCCCTGAAATTTACAAGGAATTAGAGGAATTTGCTCTCTTAATGACAGAGGAATACGGCTTCAATCACCAGGAAATAGAATTTACTTTCGAGACCTCCAAGCGTGAGGATTTATATATTCTTCAAACGCGCGACCAAGTTATTCGCCGTCAAGACAAGCAATTAATCTTCGATGTAAATGCCTTTGATATGGAGGTAGTGGGTTCTGGAATCGGCACAGGCGGAGGCGCATTAAACGGTAGAGCTGCATTTAGTATGAATGATATTGTTATGCTAAAGCAGAAATTCCCGAATGACCCGGTTATCCTTATTCGCCCCGATACAGTTCCCGATGATATTGATATGATATTTGAGTCCGAAGGTTTGCTTACAGGTAAGGGCGGAGCAACTTCTCATGCCGCTGTAACCGCAGTTAGATTAGATAAAACATGTATAGTTAATTGCCAGGACCTTCGCACAAATGAGCGCGATAGTATGTGCAATATTAATGGTTACGTCTTTAAAATGGGCGACGAAATCGCTATTGATGGCTATACCGGCAATATTTACAAAGGTAATTATGCTGTGAAATATGCAGAGATTTAATAATAATTTCTAAATCTGTTTATTAAAACAATGGGATAGGCGAAACCTATCCCATTGTTTGTTTTTTAGTCGCTTCCATTTTTTCGATAAATATCGATGTAGACACCGCAATGTTCAAATCTTTTTATAACTTTATATTCGCGGAAAATTTCCTCTCGCGTATTCCTTTTTAAATTGCATAAATTTGAATAGAATACATGTTTTTTATTATTTTGGTATGGAGCAAACTCACGATAATCTTTATTCAAATCAATACAATGGAAACTTTCGAAAAATGGAAATTCAGCTTGCACATCTTCTATTTTAATTCCCTCATTATCCAAGTATTTAACAGCCTCGTGCCTTAAGTTGTTTATCGGTAAATACGCAAGCGAAGCATCCCATCCTTGCGATACAGAATCAGGATATATTATCAAATTTCCGCCAATTAATGCTATCGTCCATACGGTAATCAAGATACTCCTCAGCGATTTACTAATGTGTTCGGAAAATAGCGCACTTTGCACCCAAAGTGCAAACAAAATAAAAATCGGAAGTAAATAGCGATGTTGCAATAGATTATTCGCCCAAAGCATATTTATTGGTAATATTAAAAATGTAATAGAGAATATCAAGAGCAGTGATTTATTTCTTTCATCTTTAAGGGCTAAGCTCCTATATTTTACAATTATTATCCCCGCAACTATCCATATTCCTATTCTGCCGAAATCAATTAATCTCCAAGCATATATCAGGATGTTTCGCATAAACCCAAGGATATTTACCCTCTCAAAAGATCCAGCCCACGGAGAGCCCGCATGGAAACCGATCCATCCCTTTACTTTAAAGTGTATAATACTGAATATTATAAATACCAGCAGAGCAGGTAGGTAATAAACGATGATCTTAGATGTGTTCTTCACGGCTGATTTTTTTTCGCTCTTAAAATCGACATTTA
>CAZGXC010000156.1:0-3717 GCA_964529535.1 uncultured Hyphomicrobiales bacterium
GGGATTTTGGAATTAATGAACTTTGAATTGCCGAGGTTGGAGATTCCATCGCTAAATAGCAATGCTAAATCCGCGCGGTTGCTCCCAAGATTGAGGCAATCGAAATTGGATCCACCATCGTATTTAATGCTTTCTAAATAGGATTTAAGTTGGGAGAAATCACCATTGCGAATCTGAAAATCTTTGCGAACTTTGATTTTATAATTGAAAGTGATTAGCTCGACGGAACAATTTTTATTATGCTTGAAAAATGCTTCCAGAATTGCATATTCACGTGCGAAAGCGCGGTTTTTCGAGCTGAAAGAGCAGTCCCAAAGTAATGTAATAGCTTCTGCTTTGAATGGCATTGGATCGGGAATATCCATATTTCTATTTACTACAAAAAAGCTCTCGCCATCAAGTTTTTCGCAAATCACGTCTTTTCTGTCTTCTGGCAGAGGAATAGTGAAGCCGAAGAGTTCTTTTGCTACGTAATTTTTGTAATGAACACTTGATGTATAAGCATTCTCTACTTTGCTGAATTGAATATCGCTCATCTGATTGCTATTTGAAGTATGCACGGGATAATCAGCAAAAACATCTGCTTTTAGCGAAAAATCCTCAATCGGATACGAAAAATTAAGCGGTAAATTATAGCTTAGCGAGGCGTTGTCGCCTTTTAAGACTTCCTCGTATGCGATAATAATATGCTTATCTTTCTTTGAAAATATTGGATAAACCCTTAGCTTATAGTTGTTAGAACTTGTTTTTTCTAATAGCGCAGGGTCTACTTGCTGTCTTTCGATTTCCTCGAAAACAACTCTTCCCTTATTTTTTTCAACGACTACGCCTTCGCGCATCACGCCGTTAAAATCCATAGCTAAGCGATTGATGGATTGCCCATCAGCCAGAGGGAAAATCAATTTGCCTTCGTATTGGCGATTGTCTTCCGGAAAATTATTAGAGAAAACCATATCCATCGTAGTAATGGCTAAATTCCCAACAACTTTCACGTCGATTTTTAATTTTTTAATTATGAGACTTTGCTCATTATTATCATTCGTCATCACCTTTAGCTCGGGTATTGCTTGAGCTTGAGCAGAGCTTTGCGGGATTGATATTAGCGTTCCTAACATAAAGATCTCCATGATAAATAGCATAAAAATATTCTTTGCTTTCATTTTATCTCTCCTTATTAATATACAGTTTTTATTAATTTTTTGCTGATTACTTCGCCTTTTTCATTCTTGATATGAATTAGATACATTCCATCTGGAAGATCTTCGCAATTAATAATACAGCTTTGAGTGCCAAACTTCATTGGAGAATTGGCAAGAACGCTTCCCACATTTCTTCCAGAAATATCAAATATTGAGATAGTGAGAGTGGCATCATCGACTAAGTAAAATTTTAGCTCGCTCTTGCCGTTTGTCGTAGGATTAGGGAAAAGAACAATATCTCGCATAAATTCTGCATCCTGCCTTTGCTCAGAGGAGTTATCAGTAATATCTTGCTTCGACTTGATGTCCTTGGGGTCGAACCATAGATATAAATCTCTATCATTATCTAAGTGAATAATAATCGCTTTCCAAGTATTCTCAGCGATAATATTCGGATTGGCAATAGTATTAGCATCTACTTCAGTAATTTTGCTAAAGTAGCTCGCGCTCATATTTTTAGATTGCAGGACAGCCATACGCAATGGGAAGAGAATGGGGGAGACCTTTCCTTTCCAGACGGGAGTGCGGATGTTTATTCTGTCTCCTTTTATGTTTATTTGGCGGATCACCATTTTGTCATTTGCCGATTTACTGTTTTTTTGAATATCCATAGCTATCATTTCAACGGAATTTCCCTTCACGAAAATTCCGAGATCCTCTAATTGCTCTTTGGATAGCTCGATTAAGCAGTTTTTCAACTCATCGCTTGCATGGTTGCTGGCGAATACGGGGATGCTTGCTATTGCGCTTAGTAACAGTATTACTAATAATTTAAATTTTGTTTTCATTTGACTAACTCTATTATAGTTGATGTTTTGTTTTGATTAATTTTGAGATTATGAGTTAGATGTTATGTGTCTGTAAATTCATTATCTCTTCTATTTCTTCAATCGTTGGTAATGATGACTGCACATCATTTAGTATTTTTTCAGTTTCATATTGAGCTATCCCTAATGGTTGAGTAATGCCTCGCAATGCATACTTTGCTTTGGTGTTACTTATAGTTCGACAAAGTAAGAGTCCGATAGTTGGATTGTCGTTATCTGTCTTTACGGTATCGTCGACCGCTGAAATATAAAAATTTAATTTGCTTACAAATTCTGGAATAAATTCTACGGCTTTCAATTCAATAACAACATAACAGTGCAATTTAAGGTGATACATAAGAATATCAATATAATAATCGTCTCCATCTACAGATATGTGGTATTGTCTTCCTACAAATGCAAACCCCTTTCCCATTTCTATGAGGAAATCAGTGATTTTATTGGTTAATTGTCTCTCTATATCCAACTCAGTTTGTCGTTCTGTCATACTGAGAAAATCAAATTTGTAAGGATCTTTGAATAAATCTCTAGCAAGATCTGATTGAGGTGGTGGTAATGTATAGTCAAAATTGTTTATAGCTTTTCCATTTCGTTCATATAGTTTGTTTGCGATTTGCATTAACATTACGTCACGGCTCCACCCTTGTTGGGCGGTCTCTATTATATAGAAGACTCTCTCTTTAGGGTCTTTTACTTTCGTAATTAAAGAAATATGATGATACCACGTGATTTGTGCAAGTGCCACTTGCACAAATGTCAAGTAACAATGAGGAATTTGTGCAAGTATCGCTTGCACAAATGGAAAATGTGGGTATGCTTCGGCAAAAGCACGCATGTATTTAAGGTTACGAACAGAAAAACCTTTATTGTCTGGAAATGAGGATGTTAAATCTTTCGATAACATATCGACCACCATACTACCCCAAGAGTGAGTATGTTGTTTGTCGAGGATTGCTTGTCCGATACGCCAATAGAGTTCCAATAGGTCTGAATTAACTTTTAATAGAGTCTGCTGTTTAGTTTTTTCTATTAAAGCTACTATAGAGTTGCTCCAGTTTTGGTATTCAAGCTGTTTTATTGTTTCTTCTTTCATATCCGTTTGTGCTTGATAAAAAGTCTTACAGTTGATTTATGAACGAGCTATTTAAAATAATAAATACACAAAATTCGCCACTCGGTTACATTTTGGAATAAAAAAGCCTATAGTATGTTATCTATTGCTTTAATTATAAAGGCTTAGCGATTTTTTGCAGTTCAGTGAAGAGCTCTTTTTCTCTTTCGCTTAATTGCTGAGGCATCAGAATATTTAAAGTGATATATAAGTCGCCTTTCTTTGCATTATCGCTATAGCTTGGCATACCCAATCCCTTGAGCATCAGGGTTTTCCCCTGTTGTGTCTCTGCTGGGATATTTAGGTTTATCGTTCCCGCGAACGTTACGATTTTCGCGTTTCCGCCAAGGACAGCTTTATATAAATCAATATCAATCGTAGTATAGAGGTCGTTGCCTTTTCTCTCCACGCGCTTATGTGGCTTGATTTCCACTGTGATAATCAAATCTCCGGCGCTTGCTCCATTTTTCCCGGGTTTCCCTTTGCTTGATATTTTCAGGCTTTGATTGTTCTCAATTCCGGGTTTGAATTTCACTTCAATATTTTTGCCATTTACGTTTAATGGCTTTGCTACTCCTTT
>CAZGXC010000157.1:0-3708 GCA_964529535.1 uncultured Hyphomicrobiales bacterium
AAAAGATTGTTATTCCGGAGCAAATAGAAGAAGAAAATGCCAATTATAGAGATATAATAAACGAGCTCAATAAACTGGCTCAATTAGCCAAATTTGATTTAGGGGATAAGGGCGTTTCGCAGCCTGCCAGCATTAGAGATCTAATCTCATTAAATTTTCAACCTCAACATTTGGTTGCCAATCCTTATGCTCTTTTTTACAAGGCGGATACATACCAAAATCGAGAAAAGTTAATTACTATATTTCCTTACATATTAGGCATTTTAGATGATGAATTGCTTGGGCTTAAAGAAGAATTAAAAGATTTAAAGAGTAGAGAAAAAACATTAGGCAGAGAATTAGAGCAAAGAAAAAATATCGCTAATAATTGGCTAAGTGAAGTCAGAAGTTATTATGCTATTGCATTCGAATTTGGTCTAATTGATGGGGATTTAAACGATAGCAGTACTTGGTCACCCAAAGATTATATTATCCGTCTCAGGCAAGCCTTATCACGAATAGATAAAAATATTATTCCTTTAATAAAGGTAGGCGCATCGACCAAAATAAGTCAAAGACTTGCCGAACTGGATGAAAAGGAATTTCAAATAGCCGCTCAAATACAAGAAAAGAAAGAAAAATTATATCTTATTCAGAGTGTTAAAACAAGTAATAAGGACTATGGAAATGATATCTTAGTACAAAATAGTCGGTTGGAGGCAGCGAGCTGGCTAAAATCAAACATTAATAATAAGTATCATTGTCCTTTCTGTGGAAGTAAAAGTACTTCAGCAAAAGAATATGTAGACAGTTACTATGCACTTAGCAGTGAACTAAGTAATTTATCCAGAAAAGTAGCTGATAGTCATAGGGTGTTCAATAAGGAGATCGCGACTATAAATTCTGATTTGAATAAACTGGAAATACAGATTAATGAAATCAGAACAGAGAAACAAATACTATCTCAGGAGAATGAGGAATATAAGAAACAGCATCAGGTCTTAAATTCAATATTTAGATTTGGCGGAAAACTTGAAGAATCACTAAAGAATTACGATAAGATTTCGGAAAGTGGAGATTTGGATCAGGAATTGGAAAAGATAAAGAAAAGGATTTCAGAAATAAACAGGTTATTAAATCAAGATGTTTTAGATAAAAAGCAAAAAAATATTTTAAATCAGATCAGTACGAGTATTAAGCACTATGCTAAAATCTTTGAAGCAGAATATTGTGATGATGATATTCAACTTAACATTGAAAATTTAACATTGAAGTTTATATCTGGGAATCGTGAAGATTTCCTATGGGAAATCGGAAGTGGCCACAATTTTATGTCATATCATATTTCAACGATATTGGCTATCCATGAATATTTGCTAACATTAGCAGACAAAAACAAAGTGCCAAGTTTTATTATTTTTGACCAACCATCACAAGTATATTTCCCTGAGTTGAAAAAGGAAGAATTGGCGGAGGATGAAGCAGTACTCAAAGTGAAACGCATATTTAAAGTTCTATCTGAATTTAAAAACCGCACACAAGCTAAAGTTCAAACCATTATTATAGAACATGCTGGAGAAAGCTCTTGGAGTGAATATTCCGAAGATGTAAAATTAATAAGAAACTGGCATGGAGATTCGGATGACAATGCCTTAATTCCAAAAAAATGGATTGATGCAGAAGCATAAACGAATGATATAATTTCCGGTTGGACGCCACACACAACCACAACATAACCACAAGCAGACACAATGCTGTGTATCTGCAAATCATACATTTTGCATATGTACTTTCGCTTTTTAAACCCATAAAAGCGATTTTATTATGCAACAAGAAGATGATCTCCGGGGATTGGCAAAAGTCATGGACTTTATGCGTGCCCTCAGTATTTTATTTGTAGTAATCAATATCTACTGGTACTGCTACCAACAGATGGTAAATTGGAGTATCAATATCGGCGTAGTCGATAAGATACTTGTTAATTTCGACCGTACAGCGGGTTTATTCCATAATATTCTTTGGACTAAATTCTTTACCGTTGTCTTTCTCGCCCTTTCCTGTCTGGGCACAAAAGGGGTTAAGGAGGAAAAAATCACATGGAACAAAATCATTGTATTCTTATCAGCAGGTTTCGTCCTGTTCTTTTTTAATTGGTGGCTACTGGATTTGCCATTGCCGCTGGAAGCCAACGCAGGCTTTTATATCCTCACAATGTCCGTAGGGTATATTTTCCTATTGATGGGCGGAACATGGATGTCACGCCTACTCAAAAACAACATGATGGACGACGTGTTTAACGTCGAAAATGAATCATTTCAGCAGGAAACCCGCCTGATGGAGAACGAGTATTCGATAAACCTGTCCACACGCTTTTATTACCGGAAGAAATGGAATAACGGCTGGATTAATGTAGTAAATCCGTTCAGGGCTTCCATTGTGTTGGGAACGCCCGGATCGGGTAAGAGTTACGCAGTAGTAAATCAATACATCAAGCAGCAAATTGAAAAAGGCTACTCACTCTATTGTTATGATTTCAAGTACCCCGACCTCTCCACAATAGCCTATAACCACCTATTAAACAATCAGGGAGGTTATAAGAAAGTACCAACTTTTTATGTGATAAACTTTGACGACCCTTCACGCTCTCACCGATGTAACCCGCTCAATCCGACATTTATGAATGACATAGCCGATGCTTATGAATCAGCCTATACAATAATGCTCAATTTGAACCGGACATGGGTACAAAAACAGGGCGATTTCTTTGTGGAATCTCCGATAATCCTTTTTGCCGCTATTATTTGGTATTTACGCATCTATCAAGACGGAAAGTATTGTACTTTTCCTCACGCCATTGAATTTCTGAACAAACGATACGAAGATATCTTCCCGATTCTGACCTCTTATCCGGAGTTGGAAAACTACCTTTCTCCTTTCATGGATGCGTGGCTCGGTGGTGCTGCTGAGCAGTTGCAGGGCCAGATTGCATCGGCCAAAATTCCGCTTTCCCGTATGATCTCGCCACAACTTTATTGGGTCATGTCGGGCGATGAATTTTCGTTGGATATAAACAATCCCGAAGAACCGAAAGTATTGTGCGTGGGCAACAACCCTGATAGACAAAATATTTACGGAGCAGCACTCGGTCTTTATAACAGTCGTATCGTGAAGTTAATCAACAAAAAAGGACAACTGAAAAGCAGCGTGGTTATAGACGAGTTGCCAACGATTTATTTCAAAGGTTTGGACAACCTGATAGCGACCGCCCGAAGCAACAAAGTAGCCGTATTGCTCGGTTTTCAGGACTTTTCGCAGCTAAAGCGCGACTACGGCGATAAAGAAGCCGCCGTTGTGATGAACACCGTAGGTAATATCTTTTCCGGTCAAGTCGTAGGCGATACCGCCAAAACACTTAGCGAAAGATTTGGAAAAGTATTACAAAAACGCCAATCTATGACTATCAACCGTAACGATAAGTCCACTTCCATATCCACACAGCTTGACAGTTTGATTCCCGCCAGTAAGATAGCAAATCTAACCCAAGGTATGTTTGTAGGAGCAATCGCCGATAATTTCGACGAGCGTATAGAACAAAAGATTTTCCATGCTGAAATTGTGGTAGACAACGAACGGGTAAAGCGGGAAACTGCCAAATATCAACAGATACCCGTTATCACCAATTTTGTTGATGAAAACGGTGTGGATAGGATGAAGGAAATGATTAAGGAA
>CAZGXC010000158.1:0-3534 GCA_964529535.1 uncultured Hyphomicrobiales bacterium
GATCTAAATATTCATTAATTGTGCGAAGCTCATCAGCGCCGAGGAATTCTTTTTGTCTTTGTTTTAGATATTCTCTTGCGAATAGCACCAAACGCACTCTTCTTCTCTGTTTTTCTCTCCACAACTCTTCATTTGGAATAATGTCGATATTCTTCCAAATATCATTGTTATCCGTTTCCGTTCTCCATCTCGGTGAGATGTATCTATCAAACAGCTCGGACATCTCGCGAGCTACCCACGTAGTGGTATGAATACCATTTGTAATATGGCTGATTGGCACTTCATTCTCTGTGAAATTAGTCCATAAATTCTTCCACATCTTGCGGGAAACAGCACCATGCAAGCGACTTACGCCATTGTGGTATGCAGTCATTTTCAAGCCAAGAACAGTCATAGAGAAGTTGCCTTCGGCTATATAATCTCCAATTTGTCCCAACTTGACAAACTCTTGCATATTCAAGCCTAACTTCTGGTGATAATTAGCAAAATAATGCTGTATTCTATCGACGCTGAAGGCTTCGTTACCAGCTGGAACAGGAGTATGAGTAGTGAATACTGAAGATATCTTAGAAATAACGCTTGCAGTATCGAAATCGACTTTATAATCTTCCATTATATTAGCTGTTCGCTCCAAGAGTGCAAAAGCGGCATGCCCTTCGTTAATATGAACTACTTCTGGATTAATGGACATTGCTCTCAATGCTTTCATTCCACCGACACCGAGGACTATTTCCTGCTGAATACGAGTTTCGCGAGTGCCACCGTAAAGCTGATCAGTAATATTCCTAAATTCTGGAATTTGGTTTTCCGTAACATTTGTATCCAACAAATAAAGAGCTACTTTACCGACTTGAAGCTTCCAAACACCAGCATAGCATTTGCCTTCTGGTAGATCCACGCTTATTGTGAGTGGCTTTCCATTTTGCTCTATTCTTTGCAATGGCATCGAGAAGAAGTCGTTAAAGCTATACAATTCATTTTGCCAAGCGTTTTGAGTCAAATGCTGACGGAAATAGCCTTGCTGATAGAGCAAGCCCACACCAATTAAAGGTATTCCCAAGTCGCTCGCAGATTTCAAATGATCGCCTGACAATATTCCCAAACCACCAGAGTAGTTAGGAAATGACTCATTTATACCGTATTCTGTAGAGAAGTAAGCAATACAATTCACAGGATTTGAATTACTCTCTTTGAACCAGCCTACTTTGTCCATATATTCGCGGTATCGTCTATGATTTTTATTAACGATACTGACGAAGTCTGCTTGATTTGCTAAGTCTTCAAGCTCCGTTTGGCTTAGTTTATTAATCAACAGCACAGGATTATGATTAACATCTTCCCAAAGCTGTCTATTCATTCTAATAAACATCTCTTTAGCGTCGGAGTTCCAACACCACCAATAATTATAAGCTATATCCTTTATTTTTTCAATTTGTTCTGGCAATTTCGCCGTTACGATATAGCTAAATAATGGTTTGATCATAGTTTTTTCCTATTTAATAATTTAATTGTTCTAATCAATAATATTAACGAGCAAATACGAGATTCATTTTATTAAAAATAGATATTTACGCAATCTTAATATATTTGGACTTTATGAAAGCGCTGATTATCCAATACTATAAAATAAACCCCTACTGGCATATTAACAGTATTAACGATATGAGAGAATGCATTGTTTAGACTATAGCTAGCATACTTATTTCCCATAATATCATAAATATCAACAACTGATGTTGGCAAATCTGTCTTTATTTCGATTTGATTTTTCTCAGAGCTATATTTTACCAAAGTTGATGGATTATCAAGGACATTATTAATCTTCTCTGCTATTTTACCAAGGCTTTCGCGATAATAAGAAGTGCTTCGTGTATTGACTTCATTATTGTTTGGGAGTGCTTTAACCATATATACGCAATCATTACACTTCTCATTATCAATGAACTCAGTCGCTTGAATTGGATTAGAATTGAGCTTTACAAACTCTGCGTCGATATTTGTAGCTCTATATACATTTGAATAGACGTTATCCTGATTTTTCCATATTATTTTATTGCTTTTGCCTGCTGTTGTGAAAACAGCAACATCCTGGACTGGCTTGATTTGATAAAGTCGAGTAGTCGGATCACCCATCAGATTAATATGAATCATACGGCTACCGAATTGCTGCGAAGTTTGATAAAAGTAATCGTTATTAATAGAAAGCAAATACGCCTGCCCAACAGTCTCTCCGAGGTTCATTTTATGCCACTTCCATTGCGGACGTCCTCCATAATAAGAATTAAGCATAGTTGGGGAAGAAGCAATTGCCGAGCGCATTAATCCATCTCTATAATCCCAATCGCCAAAATACGAACCAAAGAGACAAGCAATTACGGCGTTAGCATTTTTTGTAGCATAATCTTTTGATGAGATGATACTACCATTTGAGGTATGCCCCGAAGGAGCAAATGAAAAACTCATTAAGAATTTCTTTTCAAATAGATTAGGGTTGAATTTCCCTTCTTCTATATTATCTTTTCCAAAAAGAGAATAAGCATAAATAAAGCCTTCGGAGGCTGGGACTTCCCAGTTTAGCATATTTAGCTGGTCATTGATTATTGCTTTCCGTGGAATATCATTTACTGCGTATTTGTTCTCTTCTACTTTGCTTATATATCGCTTATATAGCTCCATCTCGCTGATATTGAAGATAGGTAAATTGAAGAAATCGATTCTTCCTATTGCGATTTTCACGCTATCACGCAGATATGTAAGATCGAATTTTCCATCGTTTGGAACGTTCTTATTGCGCTCAGAATTAACAGTAGTAACGTTCGCAATAGTATCTGTCCAAAGTCTATCAGGCAAAACATAGAACACATCTGTGGGATATGCTCCAGTATGCTCTGGATGCCCATCAATTCCAACAATACCGGAATAAGCAACTGGAATCCTTCCGAAAAGGACAATGTAATCCAACTTAATTGAATCTGCGATTTTATTTACGATTTGCTTAGTTTGCCAAACTTTGTCAATATCAAGCGTCTCAGCTCTTGGAGCTGTCCGCATGATAACTCTGTAATTATCACAAATTAGCAATCGTTTGTATTTATTAATCTCATCAGGAATTTGCTGATATACTTTCTCATCTACTAACAGCAATAGATTCTTTATGGAGTTTTGTTGCACTACGCCCAAAGAAGAAATATTATATCCATAAGCTATTCTCCCTGGTTCTAATTCGTTCTCAATGCGATATTCATAGTTTCTATCAGTCTGAAGATCTTTATCAATATAGGCTGTGTCTGTAGTATTTAATAGCAAAACATACCAAGTCGGTTTGCCATTTACTAATTCTAATCGTTTTAACGTGAATTTCTTAATTGTTGTGGATGAAGACCACGTTAATAATAATTGCTTGTTAGCAATGTTTTTTTCTATCTGCAAATTAATCGCAAAGTCCTTTGGAACATAAGCATTAGCTACAATTGAGCTTATTGCAATAAGTATAAAAATTCTTAATAATTTCATATTTTTTCCTTTACTATAAAA
>CAZGXC010000159.1:0-3532 GCA_964529535.1 uncultured Hyphomicrobiales bacterium
TCTTTTTGTCCTACGATTAATGCGAATGGAATTTTCATTTGTTCAGATTCCGCAATTTTTCTATTTACTTTTTCAGCACGGTAATCTGTTTCTACTCTAATATCCATTTCTCGTAGCATCTTGGCTACTTTCTCAGCATAGTCGCGATTTTTATCAGATATTGGCATCACGCTGACCTGCACAGGTGCAATCCAGAATGGGAAATTGCCTGCATAATGCTCGATTAATATCGCCACAAAACGCTCCATAGAGCCGAATGGCGCTCTGTGAATCATCACAGGTCTGTGGGCTTGATTATCTGCGCCAATATATTCTAATTCAAATCTTTCAGGTAAATTATAATCCACTTGGATTGTGCCAAGTTGCCATTTTCTGCCGAGTGCGTCGCGCACCATAAAATCGAGCTTTGGACCATAGAAAGCGGCTTCTCCAAGCTCTACTATTGTCTCCATGCCGCGCTCTTGCGTGCTTTCGATGATAGCGGCTTCAGCTTTCTCCCAGACGTCGTCGTTACCAATATACTTCTCTTTGTTTTCTGGGTCGCGTAGTGAAATTTGAGCAATGTAATCTTTGAATCCGAGAGTGCCAAAGACAGTCATCACGATATCAATTACCTTTTTAAACTCATCTTTTAATTGATCGGGCGTGCAGAAAATATGCGCATCATCTTGGGTGAATCCACGAACGCGAGTTAAGCCGTGCAATTCTCCGCTTTGCTCATATCTATACACTGTGCCAAATTCGGCAAGCCTTAGAGGCAATTCTTTGTATGAGCGTGGGCGCGTATTAAATATTTCGCAATGGTGCGGGCAATTCATTGGCTTTAGCATAAACTCCTCGCCTTCGCATGGAGTAGTGATTGGGCGGAATGAATCCTCTCCATATTTTGCATAATGCCCAGAAGTAACGTAAAGCTCCTTCTGTCCAATATGTGGCGTCATTACGCCTTGATAGCCATTTTCTTGCTGAATCTGACGAAGGAATTGCTCTAATTTCTCGCGGAGCAAAGTTCCTTTTGGCAACCATAACGGTAAGCCCTGCCCCACCTTTGTAGAGAATGCGAATAGCTCAAGTTCTTTTCCTAACTTCCTGTGGTCGCGTTTTTTCGCTTCTTCAAGCATAGTTAAGTAATCTTCGAGCATTTTTTTCTTAGGGAATGAGATACCATAAAGGCGAGTCATCATCTTGCGAGAAGCGTCTCCCTTCCAGTATGCTCCAGCAATATTCGTAATTTTGAAGAATTTCAAGTATGATGTGTTCGGCACGTGAGTTCCGCGGCAAAGATCCACGAAAGTTCCCTGCTTATAGAAGGAAATTTCCTGCCCCTGCAATCCTTCGAGCAACTCTAATTTGTATTCGTCGCCCACTTCTTTGAAGTATTTCACAGCTTCAGACCATTCGATTTCTTCTCTTTGGTATTCGGAAGCTACTGAAATTAACTCTTGGATTTTCTTCTCAATAGCTGGAATATCTTCAGTCGAGAGTTTCACACCTTCTGGTAAATCAATATCATAATAAAAACCGGCTTCGATAGCAGGACCCACGCCGAATTTTGACCCCGGGTATATTTGCGAAACAGCTTCCGCCATTAAGTGGGCAGAAGAGTGCCAGAAAATATCTTTGCCCTCTGGGCTATCAAAAGTTAATATTTTTATTTTGCCATCTTGGTTAATTGGAGTGCTTAAGTCAAGTTGCTTATCATCGAGCATTATGCCCAAAGCTTCTCTCGCCAAACCTTGCGAAATCGAAGCGGCAATTTCTCGACCACTTGTGCCATTGGGATATTCCCGAATGTCTCCGTTTGGAAATGTAATATTCATATCTTGTCCATTTTATATTATTATTTATAGTATTGTCATTTTATAGCTTACAAAATTACAATTTTTTATGATTATTTTCTTAATCAATTTGAAATAATGTAAATTATCAATTCAGTTTGTTGATATAATTTCAATATTTGAGCGAAGAAAGAGTTTTAATAGTATTAATTTTACTAAACTTAAACTGATTTCACTGAATCGAATTTGATTTACTGAATTGAAAAATATTTAGCAGAGCTTTTGCTGTATTCTATCAAATCTTTATAGATTGGCGAATTGCTAAGTATTGGGCTGTTCCCCAAGAGGATTACCTGCTCGCGAGCGCGAGTGATTGCTACGTTCAGCTTCCTATCGACGTATGTGTCGGAGATATATACGGGGGAAATGATTTTCGAAAGCATTGCTGAATAATTTAGCGCGAATGAATAGAGAATTATCTCGCGTTCGCTTCCCTGAAAGCGTTCCACTGTGTCAATAGTGATTTTGGCGAGCTGTTCGCTTGGTATTACTTCTTCTAACATCTTTGAGATTAGCGAGCATTGAGCCCTAAATGGGGAGATAATACCTATGCTCTTTTCGCTCATTGAATCGCCCAAGTATTGGACGTAATTTGCGACGATTTTGCAGACAAGCTCCGCTTCGTATTTGTTGGATTTTCTCGCATTATCGCGTGGCATATCAATGAAAACAAAGCGATTCCGAGAGACTGTATTGACTACTTCATCGCTGAAACCTTTGGCAAAAAGAGAGAACTCTACTTTCTGTCTATTATCGATATTCAGAGGTTCTAATTTAGAAGCATAGAAATATTTATTAGGGAAATCTTGGATAGCCTCGTGCATACGTGCCTGCTTTGTTAGCGTTCCTACGCATTTTGTCCACGCCTTGTTATTGGCATTGCGAAGCAATCTCTCGAAAATAGAACCCGATAGATTTTCTATTCCCATAGCTTTCAGCTCTTCGTCTTCGCCAATTATTTCATCAGACTT
Source organism: uncultured Hyphomicrobiales bacterium (assembly GCA_964529535.1). Lineage (GTDB taxonomy): Bacteria > Bacteroidota > Ignavibacteria > Kapaibacteriales > UBA2268 > CALLXS01. The sequence goes on from CAZGXC010000159.1 coordinate 2,810, forward strand.
TGCGGAATCTTGAATTGAAATAGCGGGCAACTGCTTTTCATCGCCGATTAAGATAAACCTATCGGTCTTGCACAAAGCACCGATTATCTGTGGCTCAAGGATTTGCGAGGCTTCATCTACTATCGTTGTATGGAATTTCCAAATATCATAAATCTCGCTGTTGTTTATCGCTGAATACACCGTCGAGACGACTATCCGCAAGCCTTTTACGCTCTTGAAAACATTCCTGATGCCATCTTTTTCAATCATATTCACTAATAATCTATCTTGGTGAATGCTCGAATCTCTGCTGCCAAGCCTTAGGTAGTCATATTGTAGTTTATTCAGCACTCCGCAAATTTCATCAACGGCTCGATTGGTATATGCTAATAATAGTATATTTTCTTTCGTATTTTCAAATAGATATTGGACGGCGTGCCGCAGAATATAAGAAGTCTTGCCGGTTCCGGGCGGTCCCTGCAACAAATAATAATCGCGTGAATTGATAATGGAGTTCAATACATCAATTTGATTTTCCGTCAATCCCTGATATTTGATGCTCGCGGCATCTTTTATCAATCTTGGCTCGCTTTGTCCCAAGAGAACATCTTGCTTCTCCGCGCTCGCATACACAAGCTGGGATAAATTACCCAGTAGCTTTTTATTATTCGAGCTGGAGACCTCGGCTTCGATTGCCCATTTCGTTTGCTCGGCGGTAAATTTCCTCTTCGGATATAATTTATT
>CAZGXC010000160.1:0-1088 GCA_964529535.1 uncultured Hyphomicrobiales bacterium
TTTTGCTTGGAACTTCTATCATAAAAAGTAGCTTCTCGGATTAAATCAGCGACATCAGAAAACTTAAGGGAAATATTTTCTTGGCTACCAGAATGCTGCACTGCCCATTCAATTATTGCGGCGACGCCGTCTCGTGAGCAATGAGATATTTTTTCTTCATTGCAAATTTTAGCAATAAAGCGCGAATATTCCATTATTATATCTTCTGTTTTCTCTATTTCATAATCGAATTGAGCATTTATCTTGAATATCTTTTTGAAGCCTTTTTCAAACTCATAAAGAGTTTTATATAATGATAATCCCCCAATAATGATTACTTTTACGTCAATATCAATAGGCTCGGGTTTCAGGTGCAATTGGTTTGGTTGGTAGATGGAATCAAGTGGCTGTATCTCGATTTGATTATATAGCAAGACTCTTTTTAGTGCGTTCCACACACCAGATTCCTCAAACAGATCAAGAGCATTTACTATCGAATAGCCCTTATCTGCTTTTAAAATTGAGCCAGCCCGAATTTTGGTAAAGTCAGTGCGCCAAAATCCGCGACTATCGAAACTTTTATCTACAGTGCCGAATAAATTATTATACGAAGGAGTAATCTCCATTATTACCGGAGCGTTCTTCGTCTCCGAATTATCCAGAATGATATTTACTGAATAAATGTAGAATGGATCGACTATCAGCTCTTCCCCACTTTCAGAAAGCTCCTGGACTGTTTGCACATTCGGGGCGAATATTTGTAAGTTGTTTAATATATGTTCCCTTACTTCCGATAGATATAGCTTTATTTTCTCTATTTGAAAAGTCTCGGAAATTGAATCGAATGTATTTACCACAATATTCGTAGCAGCAGCTTTATCATTTGCTATCAGGGCATCGCGTAGCTCCTGCATCAATTTTATAGATTTTCGGCTAACCTCATATATCTCATTATGATATTTATCATATTTCTTATGAATTTCCTTTGCTTCATCTTCGCTAATTACGCCCTGAGAAATAAATTCGTAAAGGCTATCTATCGTAACCGCCTTGTTATCGACCAGCGGGAAAACCTCTGCCTGCAAAATTCCTTGCTCGTTTTCTATCTG
>CAZGXC010000160.1:1128-3488 GCA_964529535.1 uncultured Hyphomicrobiales bacterium
CCGCGAATGAATCCCCCCTGCTTTAAGTAATCATCAAATTCATTAAGCATCGCTCTTTCGCGTTCCTGAAATTCTTCGAGGATCTTTTGTTTCGATGCCTTAAATCCATCTTCATCGAAGAGCTTTGGTAATTGTGATTTTAAATAGCTGATAGCATCATCAATAGCTTTTTTGAACTCTTTGCCCTTGCCTTTGCTAAGTTTGATTAAGCGAGGGTTGGCAGGAGCCGAGAAATTATTCACATAGCAATAATCCGACGCTTGGGAATCAGTGGAAGTAACGCTATCGAGAATAGCTTTGACAGTGGTCATTCCGAAACGAAGATATTATATCCCTTTGATCTCAATTCCGCACCGAGGCGAATAGCTTCGATTGCTCTCGGCTGACCAATAATCTTATCCACTGCCGGCAATTCCTCGGTAGTATCGAAATTGAGTAATTCCTCCGGACATCTCCAGCTTAGTTCTTCTGGCAGAAGCTCGAATTTGCGGAGGAAATCATTATTATCTGCTTCCGTATTATTTAAATTCACATTGTCATTTATGTCCACTATTTCTTCACTTTTCATATTATTTTGCTATCTCTTCAATTATGAATGTAGCAATGATATACGGATAATAATGGATTTTCTTGTAAAAAGATTTGGAAAGGGGAAAAAAGATCCCCCCCCCTAATTGTTAGAACCAATAATATGAGACTTGAGCATAGATGCCGCGCTTGTTGTGATACCCCAAGCCCAAACCAATCTGATTTTGCAAGAAGTATTGCACGCCTGCCCCGAAGGTTACTGATGATTTATTCTCTATTCTATAGAAGTATTTGGATTGATGAGTATCCCCACGCTTTGTAGCGAGAATTGAATCTGTCCCAACTCCATAGCCAACATTTCCGAAGATGGTAAACTCGTCATTTAAATCATAGAAGTAATATATATCACCAGTTACCCACATTGATGGGTATGTGTATCTATCTTGTATCTCATTTTCCATGATCCACTGCTGTGAATGCGGAGGCAGGTTCTTGCCAATACCCGAAAGACCCAAGGATAAACCCAGATTCCAATATCGGAAGCCAAATCCCAAACTCATTCCGCCCTGCCCAAATCCACCATCAACAAAAGCTGATTTCATCATTCCTTGGGGAGCGTCTGATTGCGAGTGGTTAGCGGTTTCATTAGTCAGTGATTGTTGAGACAATGAAATATTTACACTGACAAAAAATAATGCAAGAGTAATAAAGTATTTTTTCATCTATAAATATCTTTCTGTTTATTGTTTAATGTGTATTGTTTAATAGTTGTTATTTATTGTTTATTATGAATGTATTTCCTTGATTCGATCTTGACCCACAGCTATCAGCCACAGGAGGGCTTCCTGCGGCTGATATGTAGTAGATTTCATCAATGTTAATTGTTCTTATTTTACAAATTGCTTTGCATAATATTTAGGAGTTAGTTCCTCGCCTGTAGCTTTCTTTATCATTTCCTGCCATTTATATTTAGCACCCACTGAGAAAACATTGTCAATTAAAAATTTTCCAACTTCTGGCTTGCCATAGAAACTTAAATCTTGAGTGCCATTTCCGCCAATTACGCCTGCGAGCTTGAAGTATAACTGTGAAGCAAACAGCTCGCCAAGGTGATAATTATGGTAATAGCAAGGGCTTGTAGCGATGTGGATCTTAGTAGCCCAATCTGGTTCGTTTCTGCCTTCTGGCTTTTTAATCATTTGGTATTTCTCTACTAATTCCCACCATAGTTTATTCAGATCTTGGTCTGGATTAGCATAAAGTGCTTTCTCGAATCTATACATTACTTGCGACCAACGGCTGAAAACTAATTGCTGCAAAGTAAGTGTTTTCTGCACGTTCTCAGCGATTTTAGTAATCTCTGCATCTGGGACTTTCATTACATCTTTCAGCCAAGCAGAGTTATTCGGCATTCTTCCGAATAGCATTGCAATCGCTTCAGTAGTGAAGATATGAGCAGGATTCATTAAGTTCCATGGTAATTCCTTATCATAATGCTTTTCATAGAGGGCGTGCCCATACTCATGGAGCATTGTTTCCATCCATTTATTATTGTCTTTTACGTTGCAAAGCACTCTAATATCGAGGGCATCTCTATCAATATTAATACAGTAAGCATGTTGATTTTTGTTTGGTTTCTCGAATAGATCGCTTTTCGCTACCATATCTTCTATTGGCAGACCAATGCTTTTATAGTAGTCTTCAGTAATTTTCACGAGGTTTTGCCCCTTGAAATACTTATCCAAATCAACATCGTATATTGCTGGAGCTTCTTGGAAGAATCTATTCTGATAGTTCCAAGGCATCAATTCTTCTTTTTTAATTCCTGCTTT
>CAZGXC010000161.1:0-3399 GCA_964529535.1 uncultured Hyphomicrobiales bacterium
TCTTACGATGTCGTCGCCATTTGATTTGAGAATTACTTCTTGATTGTCGCGAAGGACAGTGATGACCCTCGAGCCACCGAAATCTTTAATCGCTAATTGCTGAATAAACTCCTGCCAAGTATGGACGGGTTTATTGTTGATTTTTATTACTTTATCATTTGCTTTCAAGCCAATTTTGGTGGCGACGGTTCCCTGCGTTACAGAGCCGATAGTAGTCGTTGGATTGTGATATGAACCCTCCGACAGTTGAATGTATGAGAATACAAACCAAGCGAGGAAGACGTTCATAATAACGCCGGCGCTGATTGTAAATGCTTTAAAGAAGGCGTTTTTGCTTCTAAATTCCCATGGTTGCGGGGCTTTCTGAACATAATCTGTATCCATGCTTTCGTCTATCATTCCGGCTATTTTGACATAACCGCCGATAGGGAAAGCGCAGACGCGATAATCGCATTTACCTTCGCCATCGAAGTCCTCGGGTAGCTTCCCGAAAGTAAAACCTTTTTTCTTGTTCCATCCGAATAATCGGGGACCCATTCCCAAGGCGAAAATATCTACGCGCATTTTAGAAATGCGTGCAGCAATGAAGTGACCAAATTCATGGATAAATACTAATATTCCTATTACTATTACGAAATAGAAAGCTGATGACATAAATCCCATATATTTTAATAAGTTAAGTTCAAAAAAAATATAAAATAAAAATAAAACTATCTATATTTCTCTAACACGAAACGCTGAGTTTCGTAAATTGAAAAAAGAATATCATTCATAGACGCTTGAGCAACGAAATTCATTTCTCTTAACGCAAGATTAATAATTTTCGGAATTTCAGTAAAGTGAATTTTCCCATTTAAGAAAAGGTTTACGGCAGTATCATTCGCAGCATTCAATATTGTGCAGGCATTGCCGCCCTTTTCCAGTGCCTTGTATGCTAAATCAAGGCAAGGGAATTTCTCCAAATCTGGCTTTTCGAAAGTAAGCGAGCCAATTTCTGCTAAATTCAGCCTTGCGCCGCTTAATCGCTTCCTGTCTGGTGCGCTTAAAGCATAAGCAATAGGCAATTTCATATCTGGGCAGCCGAGCTGTGCTTTTTGCGAGCCATCGCAAAACTGCACCAAAGAATGAATTATACTTTGCGGATGAATCACAATATCAATCAGTTCCGGCGATACGCCAAATAGCCACACAGCTTCGATTAGCTCGAAACCTTTATTCATCATCGTGGCGCTGTCGATTGTGATTTTATTGCCCATTTGCCAATTCGGGTGATCGAGAGCCTGCTGAAGAGTAATTTTGCTGAAATCTTTTTTATCTAATTTTCGGAAAGGTCCGCCCGATGCCGTTAGGATAATTTTTTCAATATTATTCTTGTCTTCTCCGCTTAGGCATTGATAGATAGCGCTGTGTTCGCTATCTATTGGAATAATTTCCTTGCCCATTCTTTTGGCTTCATCGCTGATGATTTGCCCAGCGGAGACGAGAGCCTCTTTATTGGCTAAAGCTAAGTTAATGCCGCTTCGAATCGCATTATATGCAGGCAATACACCGGAAAATCCAACGATTGCGGAGATAATTAGGTCGCTTCTGTTATCGCTTGCGGCGCGGTTCAGCTCTTCTTCGCCAAATAATATTGCCCCCCGATATTTCGAATTAGATTTGAAAGTATCGAATGCTTCTTTATTGGTGATAATTACGCCTTCCGGCTGGTATTTCAGAGCTTGGCGTTCAAGTAATTCTACGTTCTTATGCGCGCTTAAATATAGTATTTTAGTATCCGGAGCGATTTCGTCGATTACTTCGAGTGCTTGCGTGCCAATAGATCCAGTAGAGCCAAATATGCTGATAGTATTATATTTTATACTCATTAGTAGTTATTATACTTACTCTAAATTTTATACAAATAATCCTGTGTAATATCTTTTCCGGTCTTTTCGGAAATAAATTTAAATTCATCTATTGCTACGTTATCGCTTTGCAATACTTTGATTTTTACGAAATATTTTATCATTAATCGCGATACTTTTGTAAGCGAGCCTTCGGTGAGGAATGCTGCCATGGAAGGATGAACCATTAATTTTAATTTAAATTCTGTGGATGTAGCGCGGAAGCTGCGCAACCATCTTTCCATCGAATTGACCACTACTATTTTAGAGGCTACTCTTCCTCTGCCGTCGCAAACTGGGCAGGTTTCGGTGATTTTCTCTGTAATATATTGATTGATTCTTTGGCGAGTGATTTGCATAATGCAAAGCTGCGTCAGCGGATAAACAACCGTTTTGGCTCTGTCGCGCTTCAATTCAGATTTCATTTCCGTTAAAATCTTTTTCCGCATTGATTCGCTTCGCATATCAATAAAGTCGATTAGAATCATTCCGCTCATATCGCGCAAGCGAATTTGCCGAGCAATTTCCTTGACGGCTTCGAGGTTCGTCTTGAATGAATTGTCCTCCTGTTGCTCGCTTACGGAACGTCCGGAGTTAATATCTATTATAAACATTGCCTCTGTTTGGTCAATGACTATCGAGCCGCCGGATTCGAGCAAAACTTTGCGCTTGTAGGTCTGGGAGAGTTCTTTTTCGACTCCAAAATACTCGAAAATGTGTGTATTGCCATTATAGTATTCTACTTTTTCGATGATTTTTGGAGCGGATACTCGCAAATATGACATAATCTCTTTGTATAGCTTCTTTGAATCAATTGCGATTCTTTGCACATCATTTGTGAATAGATCACGGATAACAGTAGTGGCAAGTTCCTCGTCCTGATAAATGAGACCGGGTCTATTCATTTTCTTTACTTTTGCTTCGATTTCTTGCCATTTTTCTAAAAGAGATTTATAATCATTTATCAACTCTTCTTCTGTCTTTCCGGCAGATGCTGTGCGGATAATACAACCAACGCCCTTCGGCAGATAGGTGCGAGCTAATGAACGCAAGCGTTTGCGCTCTGCGCGTAGATGCACTTTCTTTGAGATACCGATGAGGTTATCAAATGGCAACAATACGACGTAACGCCCGGGAATGCCGATTTTCGTGCTTACTCGAACGCCTTTCGTAGAATATGCCTCGCGCACAATTTGCACGATAACATTTTGATTTGGTTCTAAATGAATGCCAATATTTCCCGCTCTTTTCGTTTTGAAAACGGGCATTTTCTGAGGCATCACCTTTTGGTTCGGCTTAATCTTTCTAAGTGCTAAGTCCTTCTGAACATCGTCAGAGAGTGGCAGTGGATCAATATTCTTAAATCCGGATAGGTCGTCTTCGTCATCTTCGGCAAATGGATCTATGTCGTTTTCAGCATCGTCTTCGTCGTCATCATCGTCCATATAGAGATTTTCTAAGGATTCATCTACATCGGAGAAGTGCAAGAAAGCATCTTGGTGCGTCCCGATAT
>CAZGXC010000162.1:0-3186 GCA_964529535.1 uncultured Hyphomicrobiales bacterium
GGGGATATTCAAGAAATTCGGAAGACCAGCACCAACGCCCAAAAATACTGCGTCGAATTGCTCCAAAAGCTCATCAATAGTAATGCTGAGACCGATTACAGTATTAGTAATGAACTTTACGCCAGCTTCTTGCAAGCTTCCAACCTCTACATCTACGATATCTTTCGGTAAACGAAATTCTGGAATACCATAGACAAGCACTCCGCCAATAGTATGCAAAGCCTCATAAACAGTAACTTCATGACCAAAATTGACTAAATCGCGGGCGCAGCTCAATCCAGCAGGACCGCCACCAACGACAGCAATTTTTTGACCTGTATTATCCCTGATTTTTGGAGGTGGAATACCGAAGCGTATTCTTTCCCAATCCGCTGCAAATCTCTCTAAATTGCCGATTGCCACAGATTCTCCGCGCTTAGTCAGAATGCAGACCTTTTCGCATTGATTTTCCTGAGGGCAGACGCGTCCGCAAATTGCAGGTAAAGCATTGTCCGCTTTTACTATTTGCGCTGCTTTTCTGAATTTCCCATCGGCAATAGCTTTGATAAAGGCGGGGATATTGATACTAACGGGGCAACCCGTAACGCATCTGGGCTTGGGGCATTGAATGCATCGCTCAGCTTCGCGAATTGCTGCAATATCATCATATCCAAGGTTCACTTCATCGAAATTCTTAACTCTTTCTTCTGGGTTTTGCGCCGGCATCGAGTGCCGCGGGATTTGCATCCTCTTATGATTTGGTATTTCAGCCATTTGATGCCTCGTCTGCTAATTTTTGTAATCTACATACATGTTCTTCGAGAGATTGCTTCTCTTCTTTTAAATACGTTCTGTTGCGTTGAGATAATATCGAAAAATCAACCTTGTGGGCATCAAATTCTGGACCATCTACGCATACAAACACCGTCTTATTATCTACAATAGCTCTGCAGCAACCGCACATTCCCGTGCCGTCAATCATTATCGGGTTCAGGGAAACTACTGTTTTTATATTATATGGTCTGGTTAGCTCAGCAACTGCTTTCATCATCGGAATCGGTCCAATTGCCAAGACATAATCCACTTTTTTTCCGCTTTCAATTATTTCTTTTAGTTTGTCGGTTACGAAGCCTTTTGTTCCATAAGAACCATCATCAGTAGTAATAATCACGTCATCAGCAAATTCACGCATCTCGTCCTCGAGGATAATATATTCCTTAGAACGCCCACCGATAATGCTGATTACTTCATTACCACCTTCTTTGAGAGCTTTGGCAGTGGAAAACGCAATCGCTGTGCCCACGCCTCCGCCGATACTAATAGCAGTACCGAAATTCTCAATATGCGAAGGAGTGCCAAGCGGACCGACGACATCTTGGATGAAATCACCTTCATTGAGAGCATTAAGCAATTTAGTAGTTTTGCCGATGCCTTGCACGATAAGAGTAATGCTACCCTCTTCGACATCAGAGCTTGCGATGGTCAGCGGGATTCGCTCACCTTCGGGGACCACTCGCAATATAACGAATTGCCCAGCTTTCTGTTTCGCAGCTATTAATGGAGCCTCTACGCGAAATAACTTCGTGTTCGGACCCGTCGTTTTTGTAAAAAGAATTTTATTCATAATACGATAAAAATCATTAATTTCAAAATTAAGATTACAAATATACGAAATTCTTCAAAAATAAGAGTTATATAGACAATTATTTATCTAAAAATTAACGGGATTTTAACGGAAAGATTCATAGTTCACAATGCATAATTCATAATTAAAGGATGGACGGCTGGAAACCGTCCCACCGCGAAAAGCGCGAGAGGCAACTCTTTCATTCCCCTCGTTGAGGGGTGGCAGGCGATAGCCTGACGGGGTGGAGTATTCAATAAAAACATAGCAATATTTACAAATCTTGTGAATAAAGATTTAAATCAATAATAATAAAAGAAAAGTTGCGGAATGTTTACAATACTCCACCCCGTCTCGCTTCGCGATCCACCCCTCAATGAGGGGAATATAAAAAATCAACCCCGCCAAAAAGGACGGGGTTAATAGTTTTCTTTCTTTTATTATGCATTATGAATTATGAATTGTGCATTGTTAAAACTCCCGCACAGCACGAACGTAACATAGAGTGTTCTTATTGACGGCATCAATGTAGCGTGACTGGAAGTGGATGCCCCAAGAGCTCCAAGCGCTATCCTCAGACGACGAGCAGTAAAATAAATTTTTAAAACTGCCAAAGCCTTTGGCTTTTAAGTTGTCATACATTGCTATTAATTCATCTTTCGAAGGCAAAAACCAATCATTATAGCCATTTAAGACTAAATTATCACATATTTTGGCTGACTTGTCATAATCAGAACAAGAACTACCAACTATGGTTGCCGTATTTGCTTGGCCTAAGCCTATGTCTAGTCTTGTTCCACCTATATCAATGCTCATGCAACCCCAAGGAGCTTGTCCTTGGTCGCTTGGGGCGGCTACTAAGCCTTTGCCAGTAGTAATATCAAAATGAAATATCAAGCCGCCTGCGTAGGTCTTCCCATAAAGAGAATCTAAATACTGATTGCTTTTATCATATATTTGCTTTGGCGTAATACCGTTATCTAACAATTCTTGAGTTGAATATCCGGCTTCTATTAGTTCAGGCAAGGATAAGGTTTTGAAAGCAAGCTTGAGAGTAAGCTTATCAATTTGTTTCTTTACACCATCTACATAAGATTTGCTTGCCTGCTGATAGAAAGGATAAATAGCAAGAGTAGCAATCTGCTTGTATTCCGCTCCGGTTTTAGTCTCGATCCGCACAGCAGCATTATGAATACCGCCGGGGAATGAAGAAAGAGCGATGCTGTTCCAGTTAGCAGGATTAAACTCTGCCGAAAAGATACCAAGCGAATTGGTCTTGATGTTTGGGATTTCCTGAGAATAAGCAGGGTTAATAGCTACGCCCGTATATTTATTCACGAGAGTCAGCTTCACGCCAATAGTAGCGTTTGGATTGCCATTATCCGTTGCGGTAATAGTTACCGGCTCTAATGCCGATAGGTTAGTAGCGAAAAGTGCCACGATGAGAATGATAAAAGAGTTAATTTTATTGAATATTTTTGTTCCTTTATGATAATTATAATATTGTTTTTCTAATGAATGATACCTGTAATTAAGAACGTTAATCCATACCTAAATAAAGACATACAAAAATAAATAAATAT
>CAZGXC010000163.1:0-3033 GCA_964529535.1 uncultured Hyphomicrobiales bacterium
AGGGCGGGGGAAAGACGCAGAACACCCACAGCTAAAGCAGTGGGTTGAAAAGAGACAAAAAAATCAACCCCACCAAAAAATGATGAGGTTGATTTCTTCTTAATTATGCATTATGAATTGTAAAGAATCTCTGTCTAAAAGTAGCCAATTGTTGAAAAATGTGGAAAATGATTATTCAGTGGATAAATTAAACAATGCTTGAAAATCTTGTTTGTGAGAAAATTCCACTTCTGTAACTAATTGTAAATTAACGCCATTAGCCTCTTGTGAAAATATTTGGCACGCTAATTATATACTGTATTTTGTGCGACGAATATTAACTAAGGATTTAGCGACATAAAATATTCCATTTAGCACATTGAAAAAATTTAAATACAGGAAGTAAATTAAATAATAAATCACACGGAGGTGACTAATGCCTTTTGCAGTTGGCGGAAATAGCCGCATAAGAACAAATATACCCGCAGAGAATGCTTATAATGCTCTGGAAACATCCAATAGGAATATTTCTCTTCGACAATTACGCTTGTCCACGGGGAAGAGAATCAATAATGCTGCTGATGACGTAGCAGGATATATCACATCAAAAGCACTTGGCGCAAGGAATGGATCCCTAAAAGCCGCTCAAAGAGCCGTTGGCGATGCTCAAAATATTACGGCAATCGCGATGGACTCTTTGGAGAATATCGCTGCTTTAATTACTCAAATGAAAGATACTACTGCCCAGGCTGCAAGCGCCGCTATGGGAACTGACGAAAAAGTAGCCTTGGCGAAAGCAGCTTATAGAATGGCTCAGCAAATTCAGACAGTAGTGGATTCTACTGTATTCGCTGGAAGACAGTTAATTGATGGAACTTTCAGCACGAATTTCGTAATCGCAACAGATGCTACTAATAGCTTGCTGACGATGGGAATTGATTTAACTACGAATAATATTGATTTTAACGTAGATACCAATAACCTGAACCTCAATTCTATGAAAGCAGGAGTGAATATTTTCGCAGGCGTTTCTGGATTAGATCTAAAAGTATTTAATGACGTAGCTGCTACGAATTTGGGAATATTTTCTTCTTCTACAATTCAAGTTACCCTTAAATCATTGGCAAATGCAATTGACAACGTTAACAAATCAGCTTCTTATGTGGGCGGTGTAGTAAATAGATTGACGTCCCAAGAGGATATATTAAAGAGCCAAATTACTAATTATAATGCTGCAATCTCAAGAATTGAAGATACAGACGTGGCATTAGAGCAATTAGAATTAGTGAAAGCTCAATTCTTGCAGAGCGCGTCGCTTACTTCTTTGACGCAAGCAAATGCTAATCCACAGCAGTTCTTGCAGTTGATCAGAGGATAACAATAGCTAGGTGCTGACACTCCGTGTTTCAACTCACAGCTTTATTACAATGCATAATTGACAATTCACAATTCACAATGCATAATTCATAAATAAGAAGAAATCAACCCCGCCCTGAAGGACGGGGTTGATAGTATTATTCCTTAATTATACATTATGAATTATGCATTATAAATTATCCTTTAGTGCGCTTCCAACCAATTGCTTGCGCTGCCTATTTCAGCAATTACGGGGACTTCACCGAGGTCGAGTGCCTTCTCCATATTCAATTTTACTAATGCTTTCATTTCTTCTATCTCATTTTCTGGGCATTCAAATACGAGTTCATCATGGACTTGCATTATCATTTTGGATTTCAGCCCAGCTGCTTTGATAGCATTATGGACATTGATCATTGCCATTTTAATCATATCGGCTGCGGAGCCTTGGATAGGCATATTTATGGCGGCACGTTCTGCTGCCGTTTTGATGTTTTTGTTAGCACTATGAATCTCTGGGAAGAATCTTCTTCTGCCCATTAATGTCTCTACATATCCTTTTTCGTGAGCGAAAGCAATGGTGTCGTCCATATATTTTTTTATGCCCGGGTATTTCTCGAAGTAGTTTTTGATTATTTCGCTTCCTTCGTAGCGGTTGATGCCCAATCTCTGAGCTAATCCAAATGCGCCCAATCCATACATAATCCCAAAGTTTACAGTTTTGGCGATTCTTCTATGCTCTTGAGTTACTTCATCGATGGGGATATCATTTAGTATTGCAGCGGTAGCCGAGTGAATATCTTGCCCAGATTTAAATGCTTCGATTAAATTTTTATCTTGGCTCATAGCAGCCATTATTCTTAATTCAATTTGAGAGTAATCCGCGGAGAGAATAATATTTCCATTTTCCCCGATGAATGCTTTCCGCACTTCTTTGCCAACCTCGGAGCGGATGGGAATATTCTGCAGATTTGGCTCATTAGAGGAAAGCCTGCCGGTGTTGGTGCCGGTTTGGTTATAGTTTGTATGTAGCCTGTTCGTTCCGGGATTTATCATCAATGGCAAAGCATCAATATAAGTAGATTTTAGCTTTGCTAATTGGCGATAGCGCAAGAGATAATCTGCAATAGGATAGGTATATTTTAGGATATTTAAAGTATCTACGTCGGTAGAAAATCCTGTTTTTGTCTTCTTTATTGGCGGAATCATCATAACATTAAATAGTATTTCCCCGAGCTGCTTTGGAGAGTCAATGTTAAATTCTTCGCCAGCTTCTTTAAAGATATTATCTCTTAATTCTGATAATTCCAGAGTAATTATTTCAGAGATTTCCCTTAATCCTTTATCATCAATTTTTACTCCAGTATATTCCATATCGATAAGGATTTCGATTAATGGAAATTCAATTTTCTGCGCCAAATCGAGTAGTTTTTCTTCTTGGAGTTTCGTCTCCATGACAGTTTTGAGTTGGAGGGCAATATCGGCATCTTCGCAAGCATAATCGCTAATCAAAGCTGGATTGAGGTTCGTCATTGCTTTTTGCCCTTGCTTTTTTGTCCCAATAATACTTTCTATCTCTATCGGCTTATAATTCAAATATTTCAGAGAAAGAGAATTGAGATTGAGCTGGGAATCAGCATCGAGGATATGCCCCGCCACCATAGTATCAAAGGAAATTGGCGAGATATTAATACCGAA
>CAZGXC010000164.1:0-1662 GCA_964529535.1 uncultured Hyphomicrobiales bacterium
AACCTAAAAATGAGATAGTAAAAATTGGCTTTGCCGGTTCAATTGATAGAGCTAAGGATATAGGTGATATTCTCGAAGAGACAATTAGAAAACTAATAGATAAATATCAAGATTCAATAAAAATGTATATTAAATTACGACTTTATTTTCAATTCTCAAAAAAACTACGCATTTTTTTAAAAAGAAACTATCAAAATAGAAAAATCAACCCACGGCTTTAGCGATGGGGAAATTCTTCCATTCCCCTCAAATGAGACAGGCAACAGAAAAACCCCACCCTAAAGGATGGGGTTGATTTATCTTTTGTGCATTATGAATTATGAATTATGAATTGTGTATTATGCTCTCTATATCTTCACGCTAATGATGTCATCAATATTAGTGGTGTATTTTGGGGATAGAAAGTCCTGCTTCATCTTCCATTCTCGTTTAATATCTTGAGAAGCCAAGACAATAGAATGCCTGCCGAATTTCTGATTGATTTTATCAATCGCCTCCATTATTCGGGCTTCCCCCTCAAAGTTATTTTCCGTGAATAGAGATGTCTGCACGGCATCGCTATCGCAAATATCGCAAGCGATTACTCCCGCCCGCTTGTATGCCAAACCATATCGAAAAATACTCTTCAATGCTTGCTCTGAATACTTTGCCAAGACGAAGTTCGAATTGCTTGCCTCTGGCAACTGAATAAATGAGCTGTTATAATATTGTTTATGCTCCGTGCGGAAGCGATTAGTCATAGCAAAAACGATTAACGAAGAGCAGCAGGAATCCTGCTTCCGCAACTTTGCCGCTATTGAGCAAGCAAAGCTAACCGTTCGCTCCCGAAGCTCTTCATAGCTCTTATAATCTCTTTCGAAAGTTCGAGTAACCGAGATAGTCTTGCGCTTGGGTAAATCTTCAGTATTGATTACTGGAGTGCCGAGCAGATCCTGCTTCAATCTAAGCCCTACAATGGAAAACTCCTTTTTAACGTAAGCATCTCCGAGCTGCGTAAAAGCATAAGCCCTATCAATGCCAATTCCGCGTAATCTCTTGGCGTATTGCCTGCCTATTCCCCAAACGTCCTCAATGCTTGTATTTTTTAGCGCATCGATCCGCGCTTCTTCATTATTAATTACAAAAACTTGCTTGCTATTCCTTTGCTTCTTTGCGATTTTATTCGCTACTTTTGCTAATGATTTACTTGTAGCGAATCCAATGCTTACGCTCACTCCCGTGCATTTTAATATCTCATTGAATAAGGCTTTGCCAAATTCTTGGAGCTTCGCTTCATCGCTAATCGGCACTTCAATAAAGGCTTCATCAATGGAGTAAATCTCGATTTTCTCCGCCATTTCCGCGATAATATTCATTATGCGGTTGCTAATATCTCCGTATAAAGCGAAGTTCGCAGAAAAGACCTTGACATTGTTTCTTTCAATAATATCTTTGCACTTAAACAGAGGTAAGCCCATGGGAATATCAAGAGCTTTGGCTTCATAGCTGCGCGCAATAACGCAACCATCGTTATTCGATAGAACAACAATTGGCTTGCCCTCGAGGTCTGGGCGGAAAATTCTCTCGCACGACGCATAAAAATTATTACAATCAATTAAGCCAATCATATTATCAGTTCCTCCCCCACTCTTTTCCTTTTATCATCAATCTACACAGATTTAA
>CAZGXC010000164.1:1672-2967 GCA_964529535.1 uncultured Hyphomicrobiales bacterium
TATGCGTTACTATCCCCCACACCGAGAAATCATCAAAATTTGCGATTTGAATCGGTGGATAGTTTGCATTATATGAGTTCAGCGTGATAATATTATCCTTAATCGAAAGTTGCTTTACGGTAAATTCCCCATTTATATAGCATAATATAATCTTCCCGTCTTTTGGCTCGATACTCCTATCAATAACTAATAAATCCCCGTCTTCGATACCGGCATTCACCATAGATTTGCCTTTGGCTCTGCCGAAATACGTTGCGTTGGGATGCGAAATAAGCACCTCATTAAGATCTATTTTCTTATCTATATGATCGATAGACGGCGAAGGGAAGCCGCAACTCAGCCCAAAAGTCAATATTGGGAGCTGTATTTTGGACGAATTATCCGCCAGATAAATGTCCATCACTTCTTCTAATTTGCGATTAATATTATTCATACAAGAGTATTTATTCAAGATTATTTATACAATACTACAACGTTTTTTGGACGCAAATATTATTAAATATTATTTTAGCAGACAAGTCAAGTGGCGAAGTCATCCTGCCTTCGATTCCAAGTGAAACCAACATAGATGGAGATTAGCTCGCTGTCATTATTTTCCATAATTTACTATAATAATTCTTTTGTAATATCCATCTTTTTCTTTAATTTAGGGAGCCGGTTTTAATAAGCAATAAACAAAAAACAATAGATATTTGAATATGGCAAAAAATAGAATCATAACCGTTGAAGGTAAAGAAATAACTGTTATTTTGGATAAAGAGCAGGAGTTTATTTCTATTACCGATATGCTAAAAGCCAAGGATGGAGATTTTTTTATTTCCGATTGGCTTCGCAACCGAAATACTGTTGAATATCTTGGTATTTGGGAATCTGTTTATAATCCAAATTTTAATTATGGCGAATTTGCCATAATTAAAAGTCAAGCTGGTTTGAATAGCTATAAATTAAGCGTAAAAGAGTGGGTGGAAAAAACTAATGCGATTGGTTTAAAAGCAACTGCAGGCAGATATGGCGGAACTTACGCCCACCCCGATATTGCCTTTGAGTTTGGAATGTGGATTAGCCCACAATTCAAGATCTACCTTGTAAAAGAATTTCAGCGCCTCAAGAATGATGAAAACAATCGCCTTCAGTTAGAATGGAATCTCCTGCGCACCCTTGCCAAAGTAAATTATCAAATCCATACTGATGCTATTAAAGAGAATCTTATTCCGCAGGCAATCACAAAACAGCAGGCAAATTTCGTATATGCCAATGAAGCAGATTTGCTGAATGTCGCGCTTTTCGGGGCGACT
>CAZGXC010000165.1:0-2893 GCA_964529535.1 uncultured Hyphomicrobiales bacterium
GAAAATAACAATATAGTAAATAGCGGAATAATCATCGGAGAGCGACTTGCCAAAAAGATTAACGCAAATGTTGGCGATAGCGTTATTATATATCTTCTAAAAAGCAGCAATTCAAGCGCGCTAAGTAGCGAAATACCAGATGTTTTCAAAGTTCCAATTACAGGGCTTTACCGCACTGGCATGGCAAAATATGACGATATAGTCGCATATTGCGATATTTCTTATCTCGCATCAATACTCGGAATTAGCGGGAATATCTGCTCCGGACTTGATATTATGCTCAATAATCCCAATGAAATTTCCCAAACAACAATAGATATTGAAAAATTCTTGAAGTTCCCATATTCAGTGCTAAGCGTCTATGATTTGCATGGCTCGATGTTCGCATGGATTGATATGCAAAAAGAGCCGATCCCACTCGTTCTGGGATTGATTTCATTAGTCGCAGTAATGAATATAATTACCATATTACTAATATTAATAGTCGAGAAGACCCATACAATAGGTATATTAAGAACTCTCGGGATGAAATCCTCATCAATATTAGCAATATTTCTAATTCGCGGAACAGGTATCGGCATTGCTGGCACCACGCTTGGCTCAGGTTTGGCATATCTATTAACCTATCTTCAGCAAGAATATCAACTGATTCGCCTAAAAGGCGAGATATATTTTCTCGACGTTTTACCAATTAGCATTGATTGGCATAATTACCTCATCGTGGGATCTGTCTCGATTGCCATAGCATTTTTAATTACTCTGCTTCCGGCAATCGCAGCCCTAAAAGTGAAGCCTATCAAAGCCATAAACTTTAAATAGAATATATGATTATTGAACAAAATATTATTGAAAAACCGATTTTCTCTGTAGTAATTCCTGTCTATAAGGAAGAGAAGATTTTAGACTCAACTTTACAAAAATACACACCGGAAATACGCAAAAAATATAGTTTAGAAATCATCGTTTCCGACGGCGGAAGCAAGGACAAAACCGTTGAAATAGCAAAGAAATACGCCGACAAAATCGTAATTCATACGGAGGATAGACGACAAACAATAGCCGAAGGACGCAACGCAGGAGCCGCCGAAGCCCGCGGAGATATTATAGTATTGATTAATGGAGACACTTATCCCGAAAATGTAGAGCAGTTTTTCGGATTCATCTATGATTATTATAAAAATGGAAAATTTGAGAGCAATCCAGCGCTCGCCACTCGAGTATATGTAGCCCCAGAAGAGCTTGGCGTTTCAGATTGGCTGTTCTATAATGGCTTTAATTTTTACGTCCGAATGCTTAATATCATAGGCTTGGGAATGTGTCGCGGTGAATGCCAAATCATCAGAAGGGATATTTTCGAAAAAGTAGGGGGATATAATCCAACACTTGCTGCAGGCGAAGACTTTGACCTTTTTATGAGAATAGCAAAGATTGTAAAGACAAAATATACATCAAAGATAACGGTAATAGAATCCCCACGAAGATTCCGCAAAACAGGCTACTTACGAGTAATCTACCGCTGGACAATGAATGGATTAAAGGTAATGCTTTCCGGCAAAGCCGCCGATGACGAATGGGAAGCGATTCGATAATGCATAATTCATAATGCATAATGCACAATTAAGAAAAATCAATCTCATCATTTTTGGCGGGGTTGATTTTTTCTATTCCCCTCATTGAGGGGTGGATCGCGAAGCGAGACGGGGTGGAACATTGTAAACATTCCGCCACTTTTCTTTTATAATTATTATCTATTTAACACCTTATTCACAAGATTAGTAAATATTGCTATGTTTTTATTGAATACTCCACCCCGTCAGGCTGTCGCCTGCCACACCTCAATGAGGGGAATGGAAGAAATATGTCTACTATCAAATTACCATCGGAAATTTGATAACTCCCATTCGTAATTCGTAATTCGTAATCCGTAATTATAATGCTACTTCCTCAAATATTTTGTCATTTTTTTAGTCTTAATCCGTATGTATTAATTAAGACTAATATTATTTTTTAGGTAAGATATGAAAAACAAGCTATCGTTACTCTTTGCTTTGCTGATACTTAGCGTAAGTCTCAAGGCAGCCCCAAGCGTCGCCTATATTATTCCAGATATTGGCACTCCGGGATTGGCAACATATTTAGAAATTATTTCTGCGCATGATGGTATCGGGAATTTCGGCGCCGATAGGAAAATAGATAATCCATATACAGATCCATCGCTTAAAATTGAATTTAGCAATCCGAGCGATGCCAATAAAGTAAGTTTTGCTCCTTTGGTGGTGAGTTGGGGTGGCAGAATGATTGCCACGCAAGTGTTTGTTAATCCTGCTCTGCCGATGCCAAATTCAGAGGATGTGGCGCAATTAACAAATGCGAACAAAGTGCTTTTCCGCGTTGTCGCAAATGGAGTAAATTCCGAATGGCAAACCTTCTATTTGGTGAAGCCATATCAATTCCCTGATTTATCAAGCAATACAAGCGATTATGTTTTTGGCGAGGGAAACCTCGGGAAGCGCTCTCCGCGCGGCTGTATGATAGTCGATAACTTGAAATTAAACAATGCAGTTCAATATAAAGTAAGCACGAATGATTGCGATCCAAACACAGATGGCAACCAAGGCTATTTGCCATTCGTCTTAATTGCTAAAAATGACATTATTGGCAAGAATGATGGTGGAAACATCACTACGATTAACCTTAGTGGAAATGCCAAAGATGGCGGACCCGGCGGTGGCGGTGGTGGCGGTAAATTCTGCGATGCCAATTTAGCTGGTTATGCTAACGGAGACGGCGAAGACGGCGGAAAAGGCTTTGTTGCAGGCGGTCCTGGTGGTGGAAACAAATCAGGTTTATTTTTTGTTCCTGATAAATTCAAAAACTGGGGCGAAGGCAGTGG
>CAZGXC010000166.1:0-2861 GCA_964529535.1 uncultured Hyphomicrobiales bacterium
AAGTTTCAGACGAAATCGTAGATTTATTAGGTGATCCTACAAATAATGATGGATTTCAACGTAGAGGTTTAGTACTAGGTGATGTTCAATCTGGCAAGACTGCAAACTATACGGCTATTTGTAATAAAGCTGCCGATACAGGGTATAAAATAATAATTATATTAGCAGGAATGATGGAGAATTTAAGAAAACAAACACAAGAACGTATTGATGCAGAGTTTTCAGGAAGAAAAAGTGAATATTATTTGGATCCTAAAGCGGAACAAACTATTAAAAATACTCCTGTAGGTGTTGGAAGATATGGAGTACAAAAGAGGATAGCCTCATTTACTTCAGTAACAAAAGATTTTGATATTGGAGTGCTTCGTAGCAACGATCTAGCATTACAAAGCGTGGGTGACCCTGTAGTTTTAGTTGTTAAAAAAAATAAGAGAATATTAAATAATTTAATTAAGTGGTTAACTAGTAATAATACAGATCCTACTACAAATAAAATAATGATTTCTATGCTATTAATAGACGACGAAGCTGATAATGCGTCTGTTAATACAAAAAATGACGAAGATAGTCCAGCAGCTATTAATGCTTGTATACGTCGATTATTAAATAGTTTTTATAAAGCTTCTTATCTTGGAATAACTGCAACCCCTTTTGCAAACATCTTCATTAATCCTGAAACAGAAGATGAAATGGTAGGAGATGATTTATTTCCAAGGGACTTCATATATTCGCTTAATCCCCCAACTAATTATATTGGTGCTGACCAAATTTTTGGGGATGAGGCTAATTTTAACAAATCTCTTGTTCCATTATTAATTGACGAGATGGACTTATATTTTCCTTTTAAACACAAAAAAGATCTTATTGTTGATGAATTACCTCCTTCTAT
The DNA here is from genome assembly GCA_964529535.1 of uncultured Hyphomicrobiales bacterium. Taxonomy (GTDB): domain Bacteria; phylum Bacteroidota; class Ignavibacteria; order Kapaibacteriales; family UBA2268; genus CALLXS01. The sequence goes on from CAZGXC010000166.1 coordinate 890, forward strand.
GTTTGAAGCCTTATCGTATTTCTTGTTAGCAAATGCTGTTCGCGATATACGTGGTGATGTTAAAGAACACAGATCAATGATGATACATGTTAGCAGATTTACAGATGTTCAAAATCAAATAATGGTAGTAGCTAATGAATGGCTTATACAAGTAAGATCTGATTTAAAGAACTATTCACAACTATCGCTTGAAAAAGCTGAGCAAATAAAAAATATTAAATACCTAAAAAAAATATGGGAAAAGCATAATCTTTCTTTGAAATGTGGTCTGAGCTGGGAAAAACTATTGAAAAATTATTTGTATAATGCTGTAGCTCCAATTGATGTAAGGGCAGTTAATCAAAAAACTGGTGCAACGAGTCTTGATTATTTTAATCATAAAGATGATGGACTGAGAGTTATTGCTATTGGAGGAAATAGTTTATCTAGAGGACTTACATTAGAAGGGCTTTGCGTAAGTTATTTCTTCAGAAAATCTCAAATGTATGATACACTATTACAGATGGGACGATGGTTTGGCTATAGACCTAATTATGATGATTTATTTAAAATATGGATTGCTAAAGAAGCTATTGATTGGTATGGATATATAACAGCAGCTTCTAATGAGCTTAAATTAGAAATTGCTAAAATGAAAACTGCAAATCAAACACCAATGGATTTCGGATTAAAAGTTCGTCAAGATCCTAATTCATTAATTGCAACGGCAAGGAACAAAATGAGGTCTGCAACACAGGTAAAAAGACCAATAACTGTATCGGGACGTTTATTGGAAACACCTCGATTAAAATCAAATAAAGACATTTTAAAAATGAATGAAAATGTAGTGAAAGATTTCATTAATAATCTAGCTGATATTGGTATGCTAGGAGTGGAAAAAGAACAATACTATTGGAGGGGTGTACCAAAATCAGCAATTGCACAATTATTACTCGATTTTGAAACTCATCCATGGCATTTAGCTTTTCAAGGACGTGCTCTATCAGAGTATATAGAAGATAATATGGTTGAAAATGAATGGCATGTAGCATTAATGACAAATGGGAATGGACAAGGATATACAGAAGGATTAAAATATGGCAATTCAATATTAGAAATCAATAGTACAGAAAAACGTAAAATAACTGTAAATGATAAAGAAATCTTAATAAGTGGTACCAAGGTTAGAGTAGGTTCAGGGGGCTGTACGCAGATAGGTTTAACTGAAGACGAAATAAAAGAAGCAAAGCGAAAATTTAAAGAATCATCAGGAAATAAAAATGTTCCGGACACTGCATATTTAATTGAAGGACGAAAGCCATTACTAATGATACATATTATCGAAGTTGATGAAAAAGAACCAGAGGATGCGGATATACCGAAATATATATTTGCATTAGGCGTGGGTTTTCCAGGCTTAAAGACAGCAAATTATGTTGTAAATGTAGTTGAGTTAAAAAATTGGATAGACATTGATGCAGAAGATGAGGATGAATAATGATGACTGTTAATTTGCTTGAAAAGAAATGGAATAGCATAAATTATTATGATGGAGGGTTTCTTAGACTTGATGAAACTCATCCGCTTGAATGGTATATTGGTTACACAGCAATAGATAAGAAAATATTATTGATAGTATCAAATTATGAAATTCCACAACCAACATCATCAAAATCTGTATTAGTATCATCTAGGCGTAGAGAAATTGATGGGAAGTGGGCTTTGTCTTTTGAACTTATGAGAGATGAACAAGAAGGGGTATTTATTAATTTATGCTGTGATATACTTAATTATTCAAAGGTTGCCAATGATGAAAAGGAAGCTATAAAACTTGTCCTCCTACGTTATAAACAATGGAGCAGGTTACTTGAATATAATAAGAAAACTTTAATGGAGGAAAATAGTAAAAAAGGACTAATCGGCGAACTAATATTTTTAAAATTAAAAATTTTAAAAGGGCTTAATATTTCAACAGCAGTCAAAGCATGGGTAG
>CAZGXC010000167.1:0-2859 GCA_964529535.1 uncultured Hyphomicrobiales bacterium
CTGGAACTTTTTATCTCTGGTAATGATGATGCCTCAGTTACAATTAAGATTGAAGGATTGAATTATACGCATAATGTATTTGTTCCGAAGGGGACGGTTTCTGTTGTGCGCCTTCCAGTAAATGCTGAAGTGCGAAGCGAAGAGATTATCGAGAAGCTGGCAGTTCATATTAAGTCAGATAAGCCTATTTCCGTGTATGGATTAAATCGCAGAAAATTGACTACGGACAGTTATCTTGGTTTGCCAGTTAGCGTTTTGGGTTATGAATATCGCGTAATGTGCTATACATTAGCCGATAGATTTATGTCTCAATTTGCTGTTGTCGCTACGGAGGATTCCACCATCGTAAATATGAGATTAGCCACAAATTCTACTAAGCATCCAGCAAATTATCCATTCCAGGTTATTCTCAATAAAGGCGAAGTATATCAAGTAGCCGCAAATTATGAACGCAATAGCACTTGCGATTTGACAGGGTCATACATAAAAGCTAATAAGAAAATATCAGTATTTAGCGGGCATCAGTGCGCTTATGTGCCATTAAGATTTAGGGCATGTAATCACTTAGTGGAGCAAATGCCGCCAATAAGCTCTTGGGGCAAGCACTTCTATATAGGTAAGCAACTTCAGAGAACAGCATACGTTTATAGAGTGTTGGCAAATGAAGCAGATACTAAAATTTATGAAGATAATAAATATATTACTACTCTTGGCGAGGGCGATTACTTCGAAGCAGAATCGCAGAACAATATTCAGCTCACGGCGACACGCCCAGTATTAGTAGCTCAATATTCAATGGGAACAGCTGCGTATAAAGATTCTATCGGCGACCCAATGATGATTATGATAAGCCCGACTCAACAATTCTTGAAAGAGTATCGTTTTGCTACTCCGGTGAATGGATTTTGGAGGCATTATATAAACTTAGTTGTTCCGACCAAGGCAATTCACTCCATTCGTTTAGATGGAAAGCCGATTTCTTCTACTGAGTTTAAAGAAATGGGCATAAGCCGATATTCGATAGCTCACCTTGAAGTCCCATTCGGCACGCATAAAATTATTGGAGATTTGCCCTTTGGATTATATTCATACGGCTTTGGGTATCATAGCGATAACTGCGATGCTTATGGAGCGATGGGAGGGCAATCCTTCATGGAATATGAAGAAATACCCGATACTCTTGCTCCAATGATTGAGAGTAAAATCAGCGCTGGGAATATCAATATTATTGCCAGAGATGATAGAATTAACGATGCGGGAATAAAGCGGATAGAAGGAATGATGATGGAGAATCTAAACATGGTAATTCCGAGATTTGACGCCGGTTCTTCGCAAGTGCAATTCTATATTGAACCCATAAATCCAACTTTATCGGCGCGAGGCGTTGTTCATATTGCCGATGTGGCAGCAAATTTAGCTGCCTATAATGTATGCTATTACTTTGATACAGAGAGGGATAAATATGTGTTTGTCTTTGAGCAAGGCACGGATATTCCACAATGTATTCCGAAGCCACCTTTACAAATAGGCGCTTTCGCAAGCGTAAATAAGGATTTCAATCTTATCAATAAAGATGATTTCTTCCCAAATTCAGGTGGCGAATACAAGGATAATCGTATGAATAATAAAACACTTGGATTATATATCGGAAAACAGTTCTTTGAGAGATGGACATTCTCCGCTACTTTGGCATATACTAAATATAGTGGATCAAGCGAAATCCTTGGCAAAATTGATAGTGTCCGAGATGAATATTCAAATAGATTATTGCCTCACCAAAATTCAAAATTACTTTTTGTAAAGGGCGACTTCTTGGAGCTAAATGCTCGAGCTGAGTATCGCATAAAAAACAACTTATACGGAATAATGGGGCTTAGCATGCAATTTTCTCCGAATATGAACTTGGAAATAATGGATAATGTAGTTATTCCCGAAGACTTTGTATTTAGCGAAAATAATCAAAGGACGAAGCTCGATACGAATCCTAAATTCGCAAAAGAAAATGCAAGCTCATTCTCCGCCGGAGGAATATTGGGACTTGGATATAGCCAAAGTTTAGGCGGTGGATTCTCTCTCTATGGCGAAGTAAGCGGAAGAGTGGCGATAAACTCCCTATTAAGCACGGTGCCTTGGAGGATAGTAAGAGCAGGGGTAAGTCTCGGCGTGAAGTATAATTTGTAATTTTATAATTGATATTTCAAGTATAAAAATAAAAAAAGACAGATCTATTTATAATCTCACAGATGCTGTAGATAATGTTAGATCTTATGCACTCCTCTGTCTATAAACCTGTCTCTTTGTTTCTATTTATTGAGTTTCTTTTTATTGCGAATAGAAAGGATATAAGATGTTGCCAAGGCTAACAAAATAGCCTGAATCAATATCATATCACCTATTGACGAATAAATAGTAATTTCATTGATTGCGGGGAGGGAAGAAATTATCCCTGTGTCGCAAAATTTATCTGCCTGCTTAATTATCGCACCTGTTGGACTAATGAATCCAGAAATGCCCGCATTGGAACATCTGGCAATATATCTGCGGTTTTCTATCGCACGCATCTGAGCAATCGCAAAGTGTTGCGAAGGTCCAGGAGAAAAAGTGAACCAAGAATCATTTGTGATAATGGTAAATAATTCCGCTCCTGATTTAGCAAATTTCCTCACGAAATCCGGATGAATGGATTCAATACAAATTATTGATGGTAGGGAGAAATCGCCTCTGTCCTCTGTGTGGCATGTTAAATTATGCTGTTCCCAGCCTAATCCCCAATTAGATATTCCCACGTCCCACTCGAGCAGGCTTTGCGCAAAAGAAAAGAGTTCTACGTATGGCACGCGCTCCGAGAATGGAGTGAGG
>CAZGXC010000168.1:0-2845 GCA_964529535.1 uncultured Hyphomicrobiales bacterium
ATAAAAAAGTTTTGTAATTTGTTTTTTTTTATTTTTATTTTTGTATACCTTTTTTAACACTTTTGCGGGTTGATAATATGGCAATGAAAAACAACTTAACCGATTCTGTTGATGAACTAAATACCAATAGCAAGGTTAAATTTGTGCTGAAGAAAATACTTGTTTTAGCAGATAGCTCCACATCTTCTATGCTGGGTATAGTGGTAAGCTATGTTTGTTTTTTGCTCTCATTTCATTTCAAATTGATGATATTTGATCAAAATTTATTAGAAACCATCCCCTTATTTTATTTCGTAGTTATTCTAACCGAGAAAGTACTGATTAAGGAAAAATTGAGAAACAATGTTTTTTTTATTATTAGCATAATTGTTGCATTGGGCAATAGTATTGTTATTCTTAAACTTAATGCGAATCCGGTTATTGCGATTGCAGTATTGTATGCAATTATTGCGATGAGAATGGAAAAATGAAATTTGCTATACTAATATTACTCAAGGCTTTGTCTTCTTATCATTATACTTGTATCAATAGTATCAAAGCAAAAAATAAAAAATTCTCAAAGAAATAGTAATTATATTTCCAACTCCATTGCGAATACAGCTTTAATTACTGCCAAGTCAAGCACGAAAAGCCCTTCGTCATATAAAATTGACGAATGGCTTTGTGCGTTGGTATCCCACAGCTAAAGCAGTGGGTTGAGGAAAATAAATAAAAAAATATTTTGCAGTTTAACTAAATTGTAATATTTTTGTAAGCCCTTTTTTGAAGAAAAGGGAAGCTAAATATTATATATATAATATCGGAGATTAACTCAATGAAAAATAAGATAATTAATTCAAAATTACAGAATTATATATTGCAGCATCGATATATTTATTATATGGTAGTCGCATTTGGTTTTGCGCTATCTACATGGCTTATCGAGATATATGTTCTGAATATGAAAGAGACAAATCTTGTTTCCTTGCTGATTTTAATCATTTTGGGCTTTCCAATGTCATTTTATACATACGAATTGGCGGATAGAAGAAAGCAACAAATAAAATAATAGTTGGATAATTCATCCCATTACAGCAAGGGACTTCTTCCAGCAGTCTTTTGCAAATAAATGTTAGAGAAAGAATATATGGAACTTCAAAATCAAACTGATAAGATAGATTCAGAAAGATTTAATACAATTAAAGCGATAGGCTTAATTCTTTTGTCTGTTATGTATCTTTTATCATATAAGTATCAAATCATTTTTGGCGGTATAAATATACTTTCTGCATTACCTGTTATTGTCGCTATTAATATTTTTGTTGAGAAGATAGTGATTTATCTCAAAGGTTATTTAAAGAATAAAATCTTATTCTTTTCCATGTATATCCTTTTATTCCTATCTGCTGTCATTGCTATGAAATTTAATGATATTGTTTTGGGTATTGGAATTATCACAAGTCTCTCCTCTATTCGATATATAAAATAAACTAAAGAAGACGGTTTAATAATAATCCCCTCTATCACAAAAGTGGTAGAGGGGATTATTATTTGTAAATATTTTTCTTTTAAGAATTTTTAAAATTTGCTAAGGCCTGCCAAGCCCTTCTTTCTCTTTGGAAATTTCATATTTCATTTTTCCAAGCTTGGTGTTTGGTTCATGGAATGTAACGGCAATTCCAACTAATATTAATATACCGCCAATAACGTTTGCGATGCTCAGGTATTCGCCGATGAATGCCCATGCTATTATTGCTGCGAAAACTCCCTGAGCAAGCAATGCCAATGATACTCGAGTGGCGCGCATTTGCTTAGTGGCGTAACTGATTAGCATCCAAGCTATTAGCTGGCAAAATACTCCCTGAATTATCAGGACTGTCCAAGCATCAAATGCGAAACCGACAAATGGCTCGCCAATGAAGAGATTGATGAGTCCAATAAAGACTGCGCTGCTCGTGAAGCTGACCGTTACGAAGGGCAGAACTTCTGCCTTTTCAAGAACTTCCTTGCTTAATAATATATAAACGGCATAAAAAACTCCGGAGAGGGTGCCGAGGATAAAGGCTGTGTCGAATGATAAAGAGGTGATGACATCCATTCCAATGAAAATTACCACTCCTATTGTAGCGATTGCTGTGCCAAGCCAGAAAGCCGGACGAGGCTTTGTAGGCAGGAATAGGAAGGCAATTATCCCCACCCAAATCGGGGCTAAATTGGTGAGTAGCGTTGCTTGGGTTGCGCTGGACATTTGTATAGATACGTTCCAAAGGGCTAAATCGCTTGCGAACATTATCCCGCAGCCTGCTGCTCTAAGCATCAATCTGGTGCTTGGGAATTTTAGCTTTTTGGTAATGAGCATATAAGGCAATAAAATCGCTGCTGGGATCGCCATGCGATAGAATGCGGAGACCATTGCGGAGGTAAGCGCAATCTTTACTAATACAGGGAAAATAGAGATCAGTAATATGCCGATGAATAACGCAATTTGCGGTTTTTTCATTGTAGTAATAGATGTGTTGAAGAATTATTACCTGAAATGCTACGCCGTAACATTACAAAGTAAACAGCTACAAAATTACGATTTTTTAGCGAGATAAAAAAGAATTGAGCTATACAATCCGTATAATGAGTTCAAAAATAATAAAATACGCTTTTATGCGTTATAAGAGTTTGTTTTAAATATAATATTATAGTATGAAAATGGTACAGTTAGAAACATTTGAAAATCCAGCACCACATAATAATTATGTGATCACCCATATAAATGAAGAGTTTACCAGCGTTTGCCCGATTACCGGTCTTCCAGATTTCGGCAAAATTACGTTAAGATATATTCCCGATAAAATTTGCGTGGAATTGAAGTCGT
>CAZGXC010000169.1:0-2808 GCA_964529535.1 uncultured Hyphomicrobiales bacterium
ATTCAGTCTAAAGCCACAGGAACAACAGCAGATGTACTGAAGTTAAATGCACTCGGCGGAAAGATACTTCTCGGAAAATCAGGTGGTACGGACTCTACCTACATCCTCGGCGGGAATGATGTTAGCCTAACAGCTGGATTATTGGATATTCTATTCCCTAAGATAATAATTTCCGGCGCAGTGAATCGCAATGAATCTTGCGCTCGTGTTTTGTTCTTATTCTCAGAATAATTATTAGTATTATTATTAATATTACTCTTTGAATTATTCTTGGGATTATTCTCGGTGGCAAATAGAATATTCCCGGATATTATCAATAGGGCTTGCACCAGAAGAAAATATGCAAAAGCAGCCGAGATTATGTGTAATCTTGTGTCTATGGTTTGTCGCTGCTTTTGCAATATTTTATTGGGCATTTTCTGATTAACTTCTATTTTGTTTTATGTCGGATTCTTTGCGAGAATATCGCATCGATATTCTCAATAAAAATTAATCAATTACGAACTTAGAGCTAATAGTTTTGTTATCAGCTTTTACTTTTACGTAATAAGTTCCCTTTGCTAAATTTAGCGAAGAGATATTATATTTCAAATTGTTGTTGCTAATTTCAGATTTTGCATTTGCGATTACATTTCCTAAAATATCAAAGATATTTACATCGCAGCTTGCATTTTCGATTTCAGCAATTTGCATATTGATTTCGTTTACTACTGGGTTTGGATATACTGAAATATTAGTAATGTTATTTGCTTCTACGCTGCTAACTCTATCATAAAAAGTAATGCTTGTAGCTGGAGAATAATCAGGGTTGCTAATATCAGTAACTACTACTTTGCCAAGATTATAGTAGTAAGCAATACCTTGTCTTTTCTTGTTATTATTCTCGCTTGTCTCTAAGATTTTATTACCTTTTCCATAATAAACGTGTCCATCATAGGCAGTAGTATAAAATTCAAAATCTTTATAATCTTTTGATTTTGCTTCATTAATCAAGAGAGTTTCGCGTGGTCCATCATAGCCAGTAGTTGGGATAGCTATTGAATCAACGATAGCTTGTTTCTTCCAATCGATTATCATCACTTTGTGCGTGCCATTCATCGTAACATATAAGAAATCTTCGCATTGAGCTAAATGGTTGCCCATTCCGCCCACTGTTAGTTCTTTTGCTACTGACATTTTATCAGTGTTATTAATGAAGATGACTTTTGAATCTTCCTTGCCGCTTGTTCCTTCATTTACGAAGACTAAAGTTTCATTCGGTAGGGCAATAATATGCTGAGAATTTGCAGGCACTTCGATTGAATCAACTGCTTTTGTTAGATCTAATTTTTTGAATTTTCTGATTGCTCCTGGTGCACCCCAAGTAGATGATACTACATAAACATTTTTTTCATCTACTGCTACAGCAGCGGCATTCGGCACGCTAATGCTGTCATATTTTTTGATAAACGAAGGGAAGCCATACATATATACGTAGTTTCCGCTCGGAACATAAATTCTCCCCTGCAATTCATCAACTCCTGGACGAAGGTTGAATGATAATGGAAAGATATTTAAATCATTCATTTTCATTAAAGGCATTTCATGACTATCTTTAAAGATGTATACGCTTGGCATTTCATCTTTATCTTTGTCAAATTTTCCATCAAATGCTGCGTCTTGACCAGCGCAAATCAAGAATGGTGTGGGGGCGGCAATCTCTGTGCCACCGAAGGCGAATGTCGGTTGTTTTCCGCATTGGTAAACGGTTTTTTTCCCGAATACAGAAGCTGCATTCGCAAAATTCAAATTAAAGAATAATGATACTATCGCAAGTATCAATGCGTAACGAATTGGTTTCATATTGCTATTTACCCTTATTGTATTTATTATTAAAATATTTATTAATTTCTTACTTAATATAGCTACGTGTCTAAATAATTATTTTATATAATCTATAATTATTATATAAATCTATTAATTAGAAGATTAATGAAGAAAATCGGCAGGTTGATTGAGATGTGCTGAAGTTCCTCATAGCATCCGTTTAGCGCAGATGTTTGTCGTCTTGGATATTTTATATATCCACAAACGCAATGAGCGAGTATTAGCCTGATATTCTGACTTAGGAGTCTTCCTCTGGATATTGCCTTCCCGATTTCTTCATCAGTGACTGCTTTTTTAAAGCTTAATATCCGTCGTCGTCCATTACAGCGGCGCTACCGTGCAGGATTCTCACCTGCTTCCCGTTATTCTTCGATTTGCCTTTTGAATCCAAATACCTCTGAAATTCAAAGCAGATTTGAGAATAAATAACTAATACCAAATCAATGCACCAAAAAAGGTTCACAAAATTATAACTTTTATTTCTAAAAAAAAAATATAATCTTAAATTTTACTTAGCGTCTTATCTATTACGTAATAATAACAATAGAAATCTTCAGTAAAATTAACACAAAAAATAGATAATGACAAAACTATATCTCATAGACGGAATGTCCTTAGTATTTCGGGCATACCACGCAATGGTTAATGCAAATTTTCAATCCGCCAGCGGCGAGCCTACCTACGCAGTTTTTGGATTCATAAATATTATTCATTCGCTTATCAAAAGCGAAAAAGCAGAGAATATGCTCGTAGCATTCGATACTTCTGCGCCTACATTCCGCCACGAGCTATATGAGGATTATAAAGCTAATCGCACTGCTTTCCCCGAGCCACTCGTCCCCCAGCTATTAAGGATTAAGCAATTTTTGGCTCTCGCAGGAATACCGCAAATTGAATTCCCCGGATACGAAGCAGATGATATTATCGGCTCCATCGCTAAGC
>CAZGXC010000170.1:0-2773 GCA_964529535.1 uncultured Hyphomicrobiales bacterium
ATAATACAATTAGCTTTACTTCTGGATGATTTCTTGTAATACTATTAGCGATTTCCTGCAAAAGTATAGTCTTACCAGATTTTGGTGGCGATACAATTAACCCGCGTTGCCCCTTGCCGATTGGGCTTAGCATATCAACGATACGCATAGAGTATTGGCTCGGTGCTACTTCAAGTTTTAATTTTTGATTTGGGTAAATTGGTGTGAGGTTGTCGAAATTTAATCTATTGCGTGCAAAATCTGGATCTAAATAATTAATGCTTTCTACTTTTAGCAGGGCATAAAAACGCTCCCCTTCTTTTGGTGGTCGCACAAATCCATTTACTGTGTCTCCGGTGCGGAGCATAAATCTCTTTATTTGCGATGGGGAAATATAAATATCATTTGGATTTTGCAGATAGCTGCCTTGAGCAGAACGAAGGAAACCATAGCCATCGGGGAGTATTTCCAGAACACCAGAACCCTTAATCAAGTCATCATCCTCATCTTGTTCTTTGGGCTTTTGCTTTTGTTGAGCCTGGATTTCCACTAACTGCATTATCAGTTCTTGTTTTTTTAATCCTGAGAAGTTAGTTACTCCCAGAGATTTCGCAAGAGCTGTTAATTCAGATATCTTCTTGCTTTGCAACTCGGCAATTTCTGCCTCATATTGTTGCGCTTTTTCTTTTGCCATTGTTGTTTTATTTAGTTTTACAATTTTTCAATTAGGGTATATTCCATAAAATATTGGAAATTCGCACATCTTTGCGGAAATTCAATCAGAATCTATTATTATTGGGATATATCAAGGAATAATTCAAATATTTATTAGGAATTATACTTCAGATAGCGCTATAATTATCAAATCGCCCATACACATCTAATTGTTCGATTCACGACTTTCATGAAGCTGATAATATTATAGCATAAGAATTGGAATACAAAATTAGATTATTTTTCTGAAATATCAAAATTTTATTTTGCATATCAAGAAAAAAAGATGGCACATATATTGCAAAATGTATAGTTCAAAATGTATTAATTCTAAAAAAAGGCTGAAAATGCGCTTGTATAAACTTTTATTTTGTCTAATAGTATTCGCTTTGGCTAATAATATACTATCCGCCCAAACGATAAGTATTATTAGATGTGATGTCGATAGCTCCCGCGCCAATTTTATAACTGCTGGGTATTTATTCTCTATGGATATTGCTATAAGCGAGATGGACAGCGTGTCCTCCGCGAGCTTTGATTTAAGCTATACCCAATCGGATTATATTCGCTTTAGCGATGCCGTGCATACTAAATTCGGAGCTGGCGGCAGAAAGCCCGTAGTCATTCATAGAATTGATTCAGCTACAAAAACCGGATACGTTTATGTGGGCGTTATTTCAGCGGATAGCCTTGGTGGTAGGGGTATCGATAATCCACTGATTATTCATCTTGAATTTGCGGTTTCTCCGAATGCTCCAAATGGATTAGTAACAACTTTTGCTTTCAATAGACCGCAAGCTGTTATTACAAAGGGAGTTATTGGCGATTTAGTTAAAAACTTAAAATCAAAGCCTACTGAGTTTGTAATTCATGGATTTATAGAAGTATGGCCCGGAGATGCTGATAATGATGGCGAAGTAACAAGTATGGACGTTACGCAAATCGGGCGATATATCGCTTATGGATCTACGAAAAACTTCCAAATGCGAAGCTTCAAACGCAGAAATGCGAGCACAATTTGGCAAAAACAATATTCTATGGCTTGGGATAGCGTCCTCGTTACATTTGCGGATTGCGATGGAAATGGAGATGTTACCGTTACCGATCAACTAATTGTGGCACTGAATTTCTATAAAAAACATAATGCTAATATTAATACTACGCCAATAGTTCCTGCTCCTATCTCGAATGCGGAAGCCCAAGAGAAGCGATATACTTTAAGTGCTACAGATAAATATAAGGATATTTATGTCAGTTCTGATATTCCATTTTCTTCGCTTGCTGGCACTATCAAATGGACGGCAACAGACAGGAAATCTAAAGTAATTGGCATAGAAAAAGCAAATCTTTTCGCAAATTCTCATTTCTTTGAAAAAATTGACACCGAAAATAATATTATTCATTTGTCTGATCTGCAGCTCGGAAACATAAAAGATAATGTTAGGAATGGGAAACTCTGTCGCTTAATCATTGATGGAGAGCCTGAAAATATTATATTATCAAGAGACTTCTCGGGAATTTCTGATAAGGATTATATCTTCAAAATTAATTCCAAGAGCAATGTAGAAACAGAAGATATTAATAATAATACTCATACTGTTCGATATTCTGAAAATGTATTATCTATTATTTCCTCACGAGAAGCAGAAGAAGTAGCATTTATATATAATGAAAGAGCTGAACTATTTGCAACTCAAGGCTTTAGCAAGTCATTGCAAATGTATTTGCCACTGCCCGCAGGAGTGTATTTCGTGAAAATTGGAAAGAAAGAAATACAAAAGATTATTGTTCAATAATTATTCAATAATCGTGCGGTAATTCTGCGGTAATTCTGCCTTCCGAGTTGATCAATATCAATTACAATTTTAATTTTAAAAGGAATTCCCCTCATTCGCTTTATGCTAATGAGGGGAATTTTCTTTATTTATAGATTATGTCTCTATATTGTATTAGTCAGTCAAAGAAGTCTTTGGTGGCTTATTTAACTCTAAGAATAGAGCTTTAATTTCTTCCAAAGTCTTTGCCCCTATATCGCCTTTTGTATGTTCGCGAACGGATACAGTTCCATTTTCTTCTTCTT
>CAZGXC010000171.1:0-2694 GCA_964529535.1 uncultured Hyphomicrobiales bacterium
AATCCAGAAATTCGGTGGTGAAGTTCATTTTAATTCTCACCTAAGCGATATTATAATAAAGCAAGATAAAATCACCGAGATAATAATTAATGATAATCAAAAGTTTGCGCTTGAAAAGCTGATTTTAGCCACCGGGCATTCCGCAAAAGATGTTTATTACTTGCTGAAATCAAAGGGAGTAGAGATGGAAGCCAAAGATTTTGCTATCGGCTTCCGAATCGAGCACCCCCAAGCCCTGATTAATGAAATCCAATACGGAAAGAAATACGCAAACTTGCTACCGGCGGCAAGCTATAAACTCGTGGCGCAGGCAGCAGGGAAGGGCGTATATTCCTTTTGTATGTGTCCAGGTGGGATAATCGTCCCCTCATCTACCTCTTCAAGCGAATTAGTAGTAAATGGGATGTCTATGTCGCGCAGGAACTCCGCCTTTGCAAATTCGGGCATCGTCTGTTCCGTTAATAATATCGATTTAGTGGATTATTCCAAGCATAAAGAATTTGCGGGATTGAAATTTCAGGAAGACCTAGAAGCTGCCTTTTACCTCGATGATTACGACAACTACCTGAAGTCGCCCGCCCAGCGCACCCTCGATTTCATCAACAATCGCGAATCTTCCACACTTGGGAAGACCTCTTATATCCCGGGTTTAGTTAGTATGAATCTAAACAAACTCTTCCCTCGGCAAATATCCGAAGCATTGCGCCTTGGGCTAATAGAATTTGGGAAAAAGATGCGCGGATACTTGAGCGAGGACTCGACCGTCATCGGATTAGAATCCCGCACCAGCTCTCCATTGCGCATTCCTCGCGATAAAGAAACCTACCAACATATCAGAATATCCAATCTATTCCCAGCAGGGGAAGGCTCCGGATACGCCGGAGGCATTGTATCCTCCGCTATCGACGGGGAAAATGCTGCTAAATCCGCAAGCAGGTAAACTTAAACTAATAATTTGATTTAACGAAGATATTTGCTATTTTTGCGAGACTTTATTTATTTGAGTAGTAATATGACGCAAAAATATGACCCAAAATATTAGCAAAGAGCAAGCCCGAAGCAAAATCAAAGAACTCGTAGAGAAATTTGAAAGCCATAAAGATGAATATAAAACTGGAAATTATAACGAGACGGAGGCTCGCATTCAGTTTATTAATCCATTCTTCGAGGCGCTCGGATGGGATGTAAATAATACAAATGCCGTAGCAGAAAGCTACAAAGAAGTAATCCATGAAGATAAAATCAAAATCGGCGGAAAAACAAAAGCGCCAGATTATGGATTTAGAATCGATGGAAATAGAAAGTTCTTCGTAGAAGCGAAAAAACCAAATGTAAAAATTCACGACGATGCCGAGCCTGCATACCAACTCCGAAGATATGGATGGAATGCAAACCTACATGTAAGTATACTCACGGACTTCGAGGAATTTGCCGTATATGATTGCACGAAAAAACCGAGCTTCGACGACAAAGCGGCTGTATGCAGAATAGAATACTTTAATTATCAGCAATACGAAGAAAAATTCGATTACCTCTGGGAAATATTCTCCAAAGAGCAAGTCAAAAACGGAAGTTTTGATAAATATGCGCAAAATGCGAAGAATAAAAAGGGAACTGATGACGTAGATGCTGAATTCCTAAAATCTCTAAATGAATGGAGATTGCTCTTGGCAAATAACATTATTCGAAATTATAATGGAATAAGCGACGATGCCCTAAGCTATTCTCTCCAAAAAATCATGGATAGATTGATATTCCTGAGAATATGCGAAGCAAGAGGAGTAGAGCCAGATGAGCAATTAAATCATATCATCGCTAAGGGAAATAAGCAAATATTCGACAACCTGAAAGTAATATTCCATTTGGCAGACCAAAAGTATAATTCAGGGCTGTTCGATTATAAAAAAGATACCATCACCGATAATTTAATAATTGACGACAAAGTTCTGCGCCAAATTATCGAAAATATGTATTATCCATTATGCCCTTACGAATTTTCCGTGATGCCCGTGGAAATCATGGGGCATTCATACGAGCAATACCTCGGGAACGTCATCACAATAAAGGGCAAAGGCGTAAGCATAGAGCCAAAGCCAGAAGTCCGAAAAGCAGGCGGAGTATATTACACACCGCAATACATCGTGGATTACATAGTAAAAAATACACTCGGCAAGCTCGTAGATGGGAAAACCCCCGAAGAAGTAGCAAAAATAAAAATATGCGACCCCGCCTGTGGCTCTGGGTCTTTCCTGTTGGGCGCATACGATTTCCTATTAAAATGGCATAAAGATTATTATAATAAACATCAGCAGAAGAAGCAAGATAGATTCATCACCCCAGATGGAAATTTGCACACGCAAATCAAAAAGCAAATACTCCTAAATAATATTTATGGAGTGGATATAGATACAAACGCCGTGGAGGTTACGAAGCTATCACTAATGCTTAAAGCAATGGAGGGGGAGACAAACCAATCCATTAATCAACAGCTATCATTCCTGCACGAGAGGGTCCTGCCATCGCTCGATGACAACATCAAAAGCGGAAACAGCCTGATAGATACAGATTTCTATGCTAATGCTATGGACTTCGAGCCGGAGGAAGAAAAGAAAATAAAACCATTCAGCTGGAAGGAAGAATTTAAAGCAGTATTTGCTCAAGGCGGATTCGATATAGTCATAGGAAATCCACCGT
>CAZGXC010000172.1:0-2659 GCA_964529535.1 uncultured Hyphomicrobiales bacterium
CTCATATAGCATTGTCCGCTGAGGGAGACACACAGAGATCCATACACAAAGGTTTCGAGTTCACATCGGGTGTGCTGGCGTATTTCGCTTATCTGTTCTAAACTTAATTCTCTTGCTAATATTATCCTATCGATACCAAGCGAATCAATGAACTTAATGCGCTCTAAATCATAGTTGTTTGTTTGTGTGCTTGCAAATATAGGGATTGGCGGTAGCTTCATCTTCAAGATACCTAAATCTTGGATTATTATCGCATCGACTCCGCAATCATAAAGAGAATGTATCAGGGCTTCTACCTCTGGCAATTCATTGTCATAAAGTATTGTATTGACGGCGGCATAGACGCGAGCATAATATTTATGGGCATATTCTACGAGCTGCGAAATTTCTTCAATATTATTTCCTGCTGCTTGGCGCGCGCTGAATTTCCCTGCCCCGATATAGACGGCGTCTGCTCCTGCGTTTATCGCAGCGATGCCAAATTCTGCATTTTTGGCTGGAGCTAATAATTCTATTTTTTGCATATTGATGATTAATAATTTAATACTCTGTTGTATTAATGCTTGCCTTTTCCTCGCTTCAATCTATCGACGAGTAATATCGCAGAGATCCAATGCTTAAAGGTGATATATAATTTATGGGGAGTGGAGACGCGGATTCTCTTCTTGAAAATGCGGAATTCATTTAGCTCAATTTTTTCGAGCAAACGGTAATAAATACCGTCCATTATTTCGGCAACGAATAGGGTGATCCTCTCGTCGGGACGCAAGGATTTGCGGGCTTTATGATAATATTCTCTGGCTCGCGCTGCTTGGAATTGCATTAGCTCGATGAAGTTGTCATTATATTTTTCGGCTAATAAATCAGCTTCTGAATAATTAAATTTTGCTAAATCCTCTAATGGCAAGTAGATGTAATTCCTATCTTTGTCGACTTTTACGTCTCGTAGAATATTGGTTAATTGTAGGGCATAACCCAAATTTACAGCGTAATTTTTAGTCTCTTCGTATTTGTAACCCAATAATTCTATTACAATTAGCCCGACTATGCTTGCTACTCCATAGCAATATTCTTTAAAATCGTCAAAGGTTTCGTAGCGATTTTGCACCAAATCCCTTCGGCAGCCATCAATTAAGGCAATGAAATATTGCTTTGGGATATTATATCGCATGATTAACTTGTGGAATGGCAGCAATTCAGTGATGGCAGGCTCTGCGGAATACAGTTTTTCTATGGTATCTTTCCAAAATTCCAGTCTGATCATTTTTTGCTTATTCTCTTCCTCCGTGCTGCACTGCTCATCGACAATATCGTCGATATAGGAGAAGAAAGCATAAATTGTATTGATAGCATTGCGTTCATCTCTTTTTAACAATTTGAATGATAAGGAAAAGCTCGAAGTAACATCTTCGAGGACTTCCCTGCCTTCGTAATTGGCAAAATCATATTTTGTTAAAAATTCCATTGCTACCTATATTATTGGTATTATTTAAATGATTATTTAGCTTATGAGATCAATGCTTTCAGACCCAAAAATAAGAACTCAAATTTACTAATTTTTGGTCTTGAAATCAAAATCTCTTTGCCTAATTCTTTCGTTTTTTTCAAAATTAATTCGCCCCCGTAAATCGTAGCGGAAATTTCTACTCTTAATCTTTTGGGAGTGAGCATTGGTATTAGATTGCGACCATGAGTGAATAATTTCTGCGTATGCTCAAAAAGCTCGCTTAGTAATTTCTCAAAATCTTTATTTTTCTCTAAATCATTATTATCGCTCCACTGTTGATATGGAGTATTAGCCAATCCATATTTTTCGAGTATCTGCTTAGGAACGAAGCAACGATTATTCGGCAAATCAACCGAGAGATCTTGCCAGAAATTTGCTAACTGCAATCCTGTGCAGACGCTGTCGGAGTAATCGGCGCTTTCGTCATCGTATCGATTAAATACTCTCAAAATCAATTCGCCGATAGGATTCGCCGAGAATGTGCAATAATTGTGCAGATCCTCGAATCTCTCTGCTTGCTGGAAATCCGCATCCATAGAAAAAGCCTTTATCAGCTTTTCGAATGGCTCAATGGGCAAATTCAATCTGCGAATCGTCGCCGCCACTGCCAATAAAGTTGGATTAAAAAGAGCTTTATTATGTTTTGGAGAATCAAGTTGCTCAACGTAAATTCGCAAATTATTGAGATAGTTATCTAATATTTCTAAGCGTTCGGCTGTGGATAACTCAAGCAAAGTATCGGCAATATCATCAGCAGTGCGAGTAAAAGCATAGATATTGTAAATATCTTGGCGTTTGTCCTTCGGCATTAATATTGAGGCAACGGGGAAATTCTCATAATGAGAATTGGCAATCTTGGCGCAAAAGGCTTCCGCTTGCTCTAAATTTGGCACTTTATACCAGCCACCGCTATACGTGCTAAGTTGGACTAAATCGTAGCTACTTACTATATTAGATTGTTCATCTTTCATACAGAACTATGATGTATAAAGGTGGATAATATTGTATTTTGCGGCGTTATCTCGAATTCCGCTCAATGATGGGTGATCTTCATTCTCTTCTCTTCATAATTATTTATTCATTATGAATTATGCATAATGAATTATTGAATACTCCACCCCGTCAGGCTTTCGCCTGCCACCCCTCAACGAG
>CAZGXC010000173.1:0-2589 GCA_964529535.1 uncultured Hyphomicrobiales bacterium
GAAGCATTATAAAGATTTACAGTATATCCCTGCGGATTACGAACACGAAAGCGTATCAAAAACGCTTGAATATGCTTACGATGATTGGTGTATTGCTCAAGTAGCAAAGGAAATCGGAAATAATACTATTTACGAAGAATTTGCAGCTCGCTCACAATACTACAAGAATATTTTCAATCCGAATGGCGATTTTATGCAAGCAAGATATAACGGTGGATGGATCAAAAACTTCAAGCCAAGCGATGTAAATAATAACTACACCGAAGGCAATAGCTGGCAATATTCTTTCTATGTGCCGCATGATATTAATACTTTTATTAATATGCACGGGGGACGCGAATGGTTCTATAATCATTTAGATTCCATGTTCTCTACAAGCGATGCCCTGAGCGGTAGGCACCAAGTTGATATTACGGGGCTAATCGGGCAATATGCTCACGGCAACGAACCAAGCCACCATGGTTTGTTCTATCAGCAATGGGATTTTATCCTGTTTGCCCTGGAGACAACCAATACATTATAGGCTCGCCACTATTCAAAAAAATTACCGTTAATTTAGAGAATGGCAAGCAATTTGTCATCAATGCCCCAAATAATTCAGATGAGAACATTTACGTCCAATCCATCAAAGTCAACGGAGAGAAATACAGCAAGACCTACTTCGAGCATTCACTTATCCAAAACGGCGGTGAAATTACTTTTGAAATGGGCAAATTTAAGTCCAACTATGGCACAAGAGATATTGATTGCCCGAAAGCAAAAGTCGAAAGTAGCATCGTCCTCTCCCCGATAATTGAAAGCGAAAAGCAAATATTTAAAGATAAAATGGAAGTAAAAATCTCAAGCAATGAAAAGAATTCAGAGATTTATTACACACTCGATGGCTCCGACCCCGAAGCAGGCAAAGCTACTAAGTATGCCGCGCCATTCAGCATCAATGACAATACAACGGTTAAAGCAATCTCCGCAAACGGCGATAAGTATTCGCCAGTTACTACGGCAAAGCTCTATAAAATTCAGGATGATAAAACAATCAAAATTCTTTCAGAAGTTAGCCCAAGTTACCAAGACAACGGACCAGAAGGCTTGATAGACAACCTGCGCGGAATCAATAATTTCAAAATTGGAGGCTGGCAGGGCTACCAAGGCACTAACTTCGAGGCGATCATTGAACTAAACAACAAAAGGACTATTCAAGAAGTAGCTTGCGGTTTTCTACAAGACACCCGCTCCTGGATAGTCTTCCCCAAAGAAGTCCTCTTCTATTCCTCTAACGATGGAGTTAATTACCAACTCTTAGGCACGGCAAAGCCAGAAATTCCTATTGAAAACCAAGAAGTTTTAACCAAAGATATTGGTATTCAAACCAAAGCGGAAGCAAAATTCATCAAAGTTGTTGCGAAATACTATGGAAAACTCCCAGAATGGCACGCAGGTGCAGGCGGAGAATCATTCATCTTTATTGATGAAATCATTATAAAATAGGAAATAATTATCCGTTCAAATTAGCAGAAAATTTTAGGGAATACCGGTAGCCGATATTCCCTAAAATGTTAATTGATTGTTATGAATAATATTTCTATGCTATTTTGCCCAAGTGCATAAGTATAAATCGCTTGGGTTTATCATAAATTCATTGTTCGGAAGGATGCGGATCGAGAAGCCTTGCATTCCCGTGCCTGAGCATTGATACGCGCCTTCATAGTGATAAACATCGCCATCTTTGCGAACGAAATTAAGATTACTATAGTTTGTGTTGAACAATTCTTCCTTATGATCTACCCCGCCATATACTACCTGGACGCGGACTTCATCAGGGGAAAGGCTACCAATTCGGACATCAGCAGAGATTTTAATATCTTTTCCTATGAAATTGTCCCCATCATTTAGCATTGCGTAATTCACAACACTGACTTTATCCCACTCTTTTGCAATGTGTTCTTTCCAATTTTTGAAGTTAATTGCGTTCTTCCCTACATCGCTTGCGAGTTTTCCGTAGTTTTCTGCTGCCGGAAGATAGAATATATTTGTGTAATCCTTTAGCATTCTCATTGTAGAGAAGTTTCCAGCGATAGTTTGGATAGATCTCTTCATCATATTGATCCATTTTTCAGGTAATTTATTATACCCAATTCTATCGTAGAAAGTGGCGCAAATTAAGTTTTCCAATGTGTCATACAAAGCACCGGATTCTATTGCTTCTTGCTCTTCATAATTGGTGTATTCTTCGCCGTTGCCGATGGCAAAGCCGTTAGTGCCATCGTAGCTTTCGTCCCACCAACCATCAAGGATGCTGAAGTTCAATGTGCCGTTTAAACCTGCTTTCATTCCGCTTGTGCCACTTGCTTCCATTGGTCGGACTGGGTTGTTTAGCCAAACGTCGCAACCTTTGACCATATAGCGAGCTATGATCATATCGTAATCTTCGAGGAATACTATCTTTTTCTCTAATCCGTATTTGCGGACGCGTTGGATGATGCCTTGGATAACTTCTTTACCTGCTACATCGTGCGGATGCGCCTTGCCTGCGATAATTATTTGAATTGGCTTATCAGGATTATTGACTATCCTCGATAGGCGTTCCATATC
>CAZGXC010000174.1:0-2542 GCA_964529535.1 uncultured Hyphomicrobiales bacterium
AAAACAAGGCTTGGGATATTGCTTAATCGAAGTAGTTACTAACTTTCATATTTGATGGGCAGTTAGTAACTACTTCGATTAAGCAATATCCCAAGCCTTGTTTTTGATAGTCAAGGGCTTGCTTAATAGCTTTTTTAAGTTTTCTTACATTTACTGGTTTATGCACTGAGTGGCGAGTAACGTAAGCAACTCCTGGTAGTTGAGCTAACATTTCGGATATTTTTAAAGGATATCCAGTTAAAGCAGCATCTCTACCGTGTGGGCTTGTCGTAGAAGACTCGCCGATAAGAGTTGTCGGAGCCATTTGCCCACTTGTCATACCATTTTGATTGCAGTTCCAACCGCACAGGCTCTGCCGTGTGCAGCTTGTTGCATATCTATATTCATGTAATTGTATGCAAATACGGAGCATCCTACCGGCGTAACGCCGATGATTTCTTCTTGGATGCCCATTTCTTGGACTACTTCCATTAATATTTTATGTACAGTGCCGTGTCCGCATCCAGGGCAGTAGTGTAATACTGTATCTGTAAGTGTAGTTGGCTTTTTATATACTAAATTTTCAGGAGATACTAGTTCTGCATTAAAATCGCTCATTATTTTCCTCCTTCAATAAAAAACTTTTCAAAATTCTTAATTATATCGTCTGGAGAAGGTATCATACCGCCCTGAGTTCCATAAAAATGAACTGGAGCTTGACCATTTACAGATAGTCTTACGTCTTCTACCATTTGTCCTGCGTTCATTTCTACGCAGAGGAAACCTTTAACATTTTTTGCAACTTTGTTATAGACTTCCGTTGGGAATGGCCACAGAGTCTGAGGGCGGATTAAGCCCACTTTGTGTCCTTGTTCTCTTGCTATGTCCATAGCTTTGGCGCAAATTCTTGCTCCAAGTCCGAAGCCTGTGAAGATGTATTCAGCATCTTCCAAGTTTTCAGCTACGTATCTTACTTCATTTTTAGTAATTTCAGCATATTTTGCTTGAAGTCTATCATTAACTTCTTGCATTTTTTCAGGCTGAATATTCAAAGAAGTAATATATCTTCTTTCTTTATCTTTTGGCTTGCCAGTAGTTGCCCATTCTGGGAATTCAGTTCTTCTTGGCATTTGCTCAAATAATTCTACTTTTTCCATCATTTGACCGATGGCTCCGTCTGCTAATAGCATTACGGGTATTCTATATTTTTCTGCTAATTCGAATCCTTCTTTTACGTAGTCAACCATTTCTTGAACAGAAGATGGAGCTAACACAAGCAATTTATAATCGCCATGACCGCCACCCTTTACTGATTGGAAATAGTCGCCTTGAGATGGCTGGATTGTTCCCAATCCTGGACCGCCTCTCATTACATTAGCTAGAACGCAGGGGAGTTCCGCGCTTGCTATATAAGAAATGCCCTCTTGCATAAGGCTCATACCGGGGCTTGAAGATGTAGTCACTACTCTTTTTCCAGCTCCTGCGGCACCATATACCATGTTTATCGCAGACACTTCGCTTTCTGATTGCAAGACTACCATTCCGGTTCTCTCTGTAGCATCTATTGCTAAATATTCCAACACTTCGGATTGCGGAGTGATGGGATATCCAAAATAAGCATCGCACCCACTTCTAATCATAGCTTCGGCTAATGCTTCATTGCCTTTCATTAATTTTATTTCACCCATTGTGTCTCCTTTAGACCTTTAGATTTAATGATTTTATTTATTAATTTTTCTATAAACTGTGATTACTGCATCTGGGCACATTACGGCGCAATTTGCGCAACCCGTGCAGTCTGCGCTGACCATCTGCGAGAAATGATAGCCAACTTTATTGATTGATTCTGATAATGCTAGAATTTGGTCAGGGCATGCCTTTACGCATACTTCGCACCCTTTGCAACGCTCAATGTCAATTACAACTTTTCCAGTTACTTTTGCCATTTATTTATCCTTTTTAAAATTTATTTTATATTATTACTTATATCGTTTTAGATATTGCTGATTTAAAAGCAATGCAAATTAAGGTTTTTTTGCGAATAAATCAAATAATTAAAAGAAAAATGTTGAAAATGTTGAAAAAAATCTCTATTTGCTTCGTGAATATTCATCGCAATAAGTATTGATAACGCAACTTAAGCATTGTGGCTTCTGTGATTTACATATCTTTCTGCCATGTTCTATTAAAATATGATTATAATCAATCCACTTGGATTTCGGAATGATTTTCATAAGCTCAAATTCTGCCTTCACGGGATCCTTTGTGTTAATAAAACCAATCCGATTGGAGAGGCGAGAGATATGAGTATCTACGACTATCCCAGGAATATTAAAGCAATTTCCCAGAACGCAATTTGCCGTTTTTCGACCGACTCCACTCAAGCTAAGTAAATCATCCATCTTTTTTGGCACTTCTCCGCCGAACTTCTCTTTGATTAGCTTTGCTGTTTGTAAGATGTTCTTCGCTTTGGCTCGATAAAATCCAGTTGAAAAAATATCCTGCTCAAATTCCTCGATTGACGCATTGACGTAATCGTCGAGAGTGGGATATTTTTGGAACA
>CAZGXC010000175.1:0-2523 GCA_964529535.1 uncultured Hyphomicrobiales bacterium
CGTACTGCCACCGTGAAAGGGTGGTGACCTATCCATTAGTCGATGGAGCCATTTTGCTGTATTTTCTTATTTAATGCGCTAACACATCTTAAAAAGATTACAAAATTAAGGAATTTTCCTGATATAATCAAAATTTATTTTCACTTTTTGGAAAAAATTTATTTTTTGTGAGGGGATGGGAACATTTGCGATTACTACTTTTTTAGTTTTTTCGCAGTTAATTCTATATGCCTGACAAATTGTTTTTCTACCTCTGATAGTTCTTTTTTTGTAAGCTCCTTATACTTAAGGTATTCAATATTTGCTTTTTTCAATGCTTGTTCGTGGCTTATTGTTCCTGCATCAATTCTTGTGTAAATCACTTCAGCAGCTGTTTGACCGTGTGCAGCCCAGTGCATTTTATTTTGCACAGTCTGAAAAAACTCAATTGAAATAGCCGTTTTAGGATCGTAATCAATACTTGTGGCATATATATCTAAAACTTTTCTCCAAAATACCTTTTCAGAAGAACGAATATCTCGAATACGCGATAGCAATTCTTCAAAATAATTACCACCACCAGCCTGTTTTAGCAATTCATCGTTCATAGTAAAGCCTTTGACAATATATTCGCGAAGTCTTGCAGTTGCCCATTGCCTAAACTTAGTGCCTTGATGACTTTTCACGCGATATCCAACAGAAATAATAACATCTAAGTTGTAATAATTAGTAGGCTTTGTAGAAAAATCGGAATTTCCGATTTTTCTCATAGATTGTTCTGTTTCAAGCTCTTTTTCTTCGTAAATATTTAGGATATGCTCATTAATTGTTGAACGAGATTTTTGAAAAAGTTCTGCCATTTGGTCAATTGTGAGCCAAACTGTCTCATTTTCTAGACGTGTTTCAATTTCGGTATTCCCGTCTTCTGTCTGGTATATTATGATATTAGTCTTTTCCACACTATATTCCTTTTTCAAATAATTTCATTTGTTGGGTCAAACATTTTTTCAATCTCAAGATATGATACTTCTGTGATGAAGCAAGCAAACATAATAAAACACTATAGCTATGAGTTTGAATGGTTTGAGTTATCTCGCCTCACTCTTTTTTTTACGCTTACTATAAAAAAGAAGTCCATAGAATAATAACAATGCAATAAGTGATGCAGGCAAAGAAGTTTCCCAAATATTCTTACTTGTATCTCCAAGTATAAGAGAGAAAAGAAATAGCACAAAAACCATTGTAAAATAGAATACAAGTGCTGTTGCAAAGAAAAGGATTACTTTTTTCATTATTCATTCCATAATTTGTGTCAGGCACAAGTTTTATTAATTATAATCTTTATTAAAACTGCAAATTAAGGAATTTTCTGATATAATCAAAAATTATCTTCCTTAATCCACTTGTCCTATTGGGTCAATCGTGTCGGATTCGACCATTAGCATTACCGTCTTTTTGGGGGCTCTTGGTCTGTGCATTACTCCTTTGGAAATGGTCGTGCCTTCATTGGGGTTTAGCTCGAGGGTTTTATCCTCTAAATCTATGTAGAGTTTACCACTTAACACAAAGAAGAACTCATCTTCGTCATCGTGCTTATGCCAATGATATTCTCCTTCCACGATTCCAATTCTGACTACGCTTTCATTTACTTTCGTGAGTGTTTGGTTGAACCATTTATCGGTGCATTCGCTAACGACTTGATTAACCTCTATTAGCTCTTGGTGGGCATATCGGATGTCCATTCTTTGATTATAGTTAAATTTTTCGCTCATATCTTTTTATTCTTTAAGTTTGGTTCGATACATTTTTCTCTACAAATATCGATGCAAAATTACACTTTTCTCCCGACTTGGAAAAATATTTTTACAATTATTGCCAAGAATTTACAAAAAACAAAAAGAGATTGTCGCCAATCTCTTTTTATTATTCTTAATTTGTAGTTGGATTATTTTCTTTTTGGTTTAATTACCATTCGGCTTAATTACTATTTTTTGCGTTGCCTTTTCATACGGTGTTTCGATTGTCAGCATATAAATCCCCCCAAGCTCGAGGTGGTTTATCTTTCTTTCATAAGTGTTATCGCCGATTTGTAAATTCTCCAAAATTCTTTCTTCTATCTTTTTCCCGTCGATGCTGAAAAGTGATATTTTAGCATCGCTGATTTTATTTATATAGAAATTCACCCTAATATTCCCATCATTTGGATTTGGGGAAACCTGCATCTTCAGCGTTCCGATGCTTTGCTCATTGAGGTCATCCACTCCGGAAATCGCTTTCTTTATTACATATACCTTGAAAATTTGACTGCTTGCGCTGCTTTGCTGTCCTGTGTTGGTGAAAAAGATGTTTTTCTCTTGGCTGCTGATACCGCCATAAATATAGCCTACTAATGTGCTATCTTGGGTAAATTCGTCTAATTTAAACACCTCGTTATCGTATTTTGGAAGGCTTGTAATTGGGATAAACTCCGCTCCTGCGCCCAAATACCCGGGCATTTCTACCGGAAGTTTATATTCTGCCATCACTCCCGCGGAATTTCTCGTT
>CAZGXC010000176.1:0-2517 GCA_964529535.1 uncultured Hyphomicrobiales bacterium
AACTCGAGGACGAAGTAGCGGAATCAAACGACTTAAGAGAAATTGTTGAAATCAAAAACAAGGAACTATCCAAAGCAATAGAAGAAATTCAGGAGCTAAATATTTCAGTTAATCATCTGAATGAATTAAATTCCAAACAACAAACATCGATTGATGA
Organism: uncultured Hyphomicrobiales bacterium; assembly: GCA_964529535.1. Lineage (GTDB taxonomy): Bacteria > Bacteroidota > Ignavibacteria > Kapaibacteriales > UBA2268 > CALLXS01. The sequence continues at coordinate 158 of CAZGXC010000176.1, forward strand.
TTATAAATCAAAATTAGAAGCAAAGCTAATAAACGAAGCTGCCCAGGATACTTTCATTCATTTTTATACTGATGAATGCGACTTAAAGAACAAGGAAATCAAAGAATTAACTGAAAAAGTAAATCATCTGAAAGAAGAAAATAATCAATTCCTTGATGAAATCGCAAATCTTAGAGAAACGCAATGCCTCGGCACTCAAGAAGATATAATTCGAATTGAAAATTTAGAGTTAGAATTGGCGCATGCAAAGGAAAAATATATTGCCCTCGAGCTCAATCTATCCGCTAAGCAAGAGACTTTGCTCAAAATGGCTGATGAAAAGAGAGAGCTACAAAACACTCTGAAGAACAATCAGGAATCAGCAAATAATTCAGAAGAATTAAGCAAGGAAATGCTTGCTCTGAAAGAAGAAAATTCTAAACTAAAAGAAGAAATAAAAGCTAATAACGGCAAAATAAAAGAAATCAGTAAGGAAACTGATTCGTTGCGCAAAGAAAATGAGAAAATTAAATCTCAATTAGAAAAGCAAAGCAAAGATGATGAAATTCGATCAAGCGAAATTGATGAATTGAAAGCAAAATTGAGCAAAGCTACAGTAAACCTCAACAGAGTGCAGCTCGATATGCAATCTTACATTGATAAGCGCGATAAAACCCAAAATATTAAGAATGATTTAATCAATTATATAGAGGAATTTATTAATAATATAAATTAGATTATTATGCGAGAAATTTTAGCATTATTATTAGCCACACCCCTCCTACTAATGATGGCATGCGGTGATTATCAAGATAGCGACGCAGCATTCGTCGCAAATGCTGAGGACCAAGTAAGCGACTCAGCCTATATTCAAATGGCTTGCGATAGCCTCCAAACCGTTAAATTCATTCCTCATTATATCAAAAATGCGAACGATTTAGCGAGAATTAAACAGGAATATAACTTTGCCAATAAGCAATCTTTAGAGAACAAAACTCTTATCACTTTAAACAGAAAAGAGTTCCGATTCTTCAGAGTGGGCGATACCATTGTTTTACCAGAAGTAAAAGGCAAAGAAGTAAGAGAATACTCTATATTCCCTGCGTGCTATCCACAGGCAGTAAATATTCCAAAGTTGATAGTTCTCTCTAACAAATATCAATGCTACGGATGCTATGAAAATGGAAAATTGGTGCGTTACGCTGCCACAAATACTGGCAAGGAACGCACGCAAACATACCCCGGAAGATATTATATTAACTGGAAAAGAAAAGATCATCGATCCTCCCTCGATTCCACTTGGCGAATGCCGTATAATATCAACTTCCATCTACAAGCAGGAAATGCCTTCCATCAATTTACTATGCCCGGCAGACCCGCTTCGCATAGCTGCGCAAGGCAATTTATGGACGATGCAGAATGGCTATTCTCTTGGGTGAATATGCCCAAATATGATAGTAGCAGGACAATTACCCAGCCGGGCACATTGGTCTTGGTCTTAGATGTATTTGATTTCAATAGAAAGAAGTTCGGTCCATGGCTTGATTTAGCAGATAATAAATCTGCCGACATAACATTGCCCGCAGACCCACAGAACTTCGAAGAGCCATTTATTCCAATAGTCCAAATCCCCAAAGGGGCAAGAGGCGCATTAACGAACAGAGATAGATATGTATATGCGGAAGATTCTCTGCGAGCCAGAGGATGGCTTAGAGAGGGTGTGAGCCTTCGCGAATCTGTTAATTATAACGTAATTCGCAAAAAAAGAAGAGAAGCGGAAGCAAAGAAGAAAGCAGCAGAAGCCGCAAAAGCGAATAATAACACACAACATCAATAATGAACACAAAAGAAGAATACAGCAAAATAATAGAGCAAGGAAAAGCCACCTTCAAGGCGGAGGCAAATGTCCTATTAGAATGCGCTAAAATATTAGACGAATCATTTGCCAAAGCTGCACTCCGACTTTCGAAGGCGAAGAAAATAATTGTAACGGGCATCGGCAAAAGCGGAATAATTGGCGAAAAAATCGCCGCAACGCTTGCCAGCATCGGCAAGCCCGCATATTTTATGCACTCTGTTGATGCTCTGCACGGAGACATTGGCATTATTCAAGAGAACGACGTCGTCATCTTATTATCCAAAAGCGGTTCTACAGACGAAATCATTAGATTGATTCCCTATATTAAATCGCGCTCTGCTTTTACGATAGCCCTTGTTTCTAATAACAGCTCGTATTTAGCACTTAATTCTGATATTTGCCTATATCTACCTGTAGAATCCGAAGCCTGCCCATTAGATATTGTGCCGACGAGTTCCACAACGGCAGCACTGGCAATGGGCGACGCTCTGGCAGTAGCTATTATGGAATTAAATAAGGTTTC
>CAZGXC010000177.1:0-2517 GCA_964529535.1 uncultured Hyphomicrobiales bacterium
TTGCAAAACTCTCATCGCGAAGCTATTCCGCCGAATAATATGACAATAGCAAAGCTATTTAACTTGCCAGAAGAGGAGATTCATCTGTCTTTCGTTGTGGGCGATTCAATGATTGAAGCTGGAATCAAAGAGGGCGACATCGCCGTATTCCGCGCAATTAATGATATTCCCCAAAATGGCTCAATCATTATTGCCGCATTATTTGGAGAAGTTTTCATCAAAAGATTGAAATATGATAATGATAATATTTTCCTTGTATCAGAAAATCGAAATTACCCACCGTATAGACTTGATGAAAAATCAGACTGCCAGATTATCGGGCAAGTAATCGGCAAAATTAGCAAAATCCAATGATGAAAATTGCACTTTCCCCCCGCCTGAAGGACGGGCTTGATACTCTTTTTTTTCAATCCACTGCTTTAGCTGTGGGTGAAAATCAATAAAATCAGTAAAAAAACACCATTTGGCATATAAAATTAGAAATTTCATTAAAAATTAACTACCTTTTTATCTATTATTTTATAAATTACCAAAATAAATAAAAGAGAGTGTGTGTGTTTCTGCACCTCTCACGGCTTTTATATTGAATTAATTACCAAATGTAAGCCTGCTGTGAATTATCTCGGCGGGCTTTTTCTTTTGTCGGGGATCGCCCGCCGTTGCTGATTCTGCTTGCCGAATTGATTCCTCCGCCGAAGCCACCAGCCCCCTGTTTATCCACAATTCGCACCGTTATTGTGTTTTTTTTGCTGCCTTTTTTGCGCATTGCAAGCAATGATAATTGTTAATTTTATGTAATGATTTGTTCATTTTCATGAAGCAATTAACGACAAATAAGCATATAACGACACACACACGCACGCGTTAACGTCAATTAACGACATAATATTTGGTAACTTTCCAATTTGAATTAACGACACATTTTCAAATATATTGCTATTTTTATTGAATTAGATTGAAAGTATTCTTTGAGCTTCCGCTCCGCTTTCGCCGATTGGCTTACGCGAATATAATCGGCGGCGTCGCTTCCTGGTTAATCTGAAGGGAATATCGCGGCAGAATATATAATTTGGCTTACGCAAATATAAATTATTATTCCGCCGGTTGGTCGGCGGACAATAAAAGGATTTCAATTAATCGCTTAACGCGATTAATCCAAATCCAAATAAGATATATTGCTATTTTTATTTGCAATGCCCTATTTATCGGGCTTCCGGCGGAAAAATATTTTTTATTTTTTTTGCAGATAATTGCTTAATTTTGCAATTATTTAAATTTTGGACTAAAATAATGCGTTGGATTGTCCCTATATTTATATTATTATCAGCTCTCGCCCTGCCGGCGAGGGATAAAATAATATTTTCAAATGACACAGTCCGGCTGGAGCGTGCAGTTCAATGCAATGCCCCGTTTGCGCAGGAGAGAATTTCAAAGTTATGGCGACGCCGAAGCGAGGGATCACCGTCGACCTCCGCAACTACATCTGCACGGATTGTAAGACTGTTTTCATCGCGGAAACGACGCTCACCCACGTCGAGTATTCTGGGCGGACTGAACCACTCAAGGATGCGATCCAATTTAATATGATTAGGAAGTTGCAAGAAAGATATATTAGAAATCGACAAATAGCAATAGAGAAGGGCTACGATGCGAGTTTATTCTAACTTTCAGAAAGCAATACGTGAGGCGATTAAACAACGTTACGCCGAGGGCAATCCGAAGCTAATCCGCGAGGATGTCGCCAATATTGCTAAATCATTTGGGAAGTCAGCGGAGGAAGCCACCGCCACCCTCGCCGATATGGAGACGCAAATAAGGAATAATTTTCTCGATAATTCAATGCGGAAAGAGGAGAGAATCAAACCGACGCTATTCTCGCAGATTAATGCAATTGGCGCACCAGTGCAGCAGGCAGTTGACCGCGGAATACGGAACAAAGCCGACCAGCAAGAATTGACGAAGTTAGTCGAGAGAACGAGCAATTTGGCTGCTTACCAAGCCCGCACAATCGGCAGGACGGCGACGATGGGCAAAGCTCGCGGCGAATACTTATTAACTCACCTCCGGAACGGTTGCCGTCAATTCAGATACGCCGCCACTTCCAGCCACCCAGCAACGCCTCCGCGTGCATTTTGCCAAGCTCACACCGGCGAAGTAATTCACATTAATGAAATAAACAAGATGGATAACGGGCAGGGCTTGCCCGTTATATTCTACATGGGCGGCTACAACTGCACGCACACCTGGGAAGCCGTGTATAATTTAGAAGAAGTTAAGAAACATCAGGAAAGCAAGCCCGCGCCAAAAGTCAAAGTAAAAGCCAAGGCGAAAGCGAAGGTTAAAAGTTTAAGGATGAAACCCGACGGCGAGAGGGTTGACGTTGACTATTTGGAGTTCAGAGAAAAACTGATAGAAGAATTAGATACTACACAATTTACTAACAAAAAAATAAAAGGTTCTCCATTAACAGACAAAGAAACCTTCATCGCCGACAAGATAAAGGACTTGAAGAAAGAA
>CAZGXC010000178.1:0-2514 GCA_964529535.1 uncultured Hyphomicrobiales bacterium
TACAAACTACCTATTTAAGTGGGATGGCAAAGCACGCGACCTGCCGGCTTGGGATAAAGATATGAACGTATCCGAGGCATTACGACAGTCCTGCACTCCTTGTTTTCAAGGCTTGGAACGAGAGATTGGCGCTGATAGAGTTCGCTTTTTTATTGACAAATTCAATTATGGTAGCAATACATTTGATAGCACTTTTGCCACGAAATTAGATAAATTCTGGATGAATGGAGACCTAACAATTACTTCGTATCAGCAAATCTATTTCCTGAAGAATTTATTCCTCAATAACTTGAATGCTAAGAAAAAGAACATTGATGTCATCAAATCAATGATGCTAATTGAGGATAAACCCGAATATAAAATATATGGCAACACAGGCACAATCACGGATAAAAGAGGCTTCGGATGGTATATAGGTTGGATAGAGGCGAATAGTAAAGTATATTTCTTTGCTATGAATATTGATGTTAGAGACCCCGAAAAAACTACTTTCAATACAGAACGCAAAGAATTAGCAAAAGATATTTTTCGATATATGGGCATTATTAAATAAGCAGAAAGGACAGCTATGACAGAAGTAAAAACAGATAAGATGCACGATTTAAAAGCAAAACGCGAAAAAGCCTTTGCTATCGCCGTGGTTCGCAAAGGAGCAGATAAAGACTTAGTTTTCGATCACTTAGAAGAATTAGAAGAACTAGCAGATACTGCAGGGGCTGATATCGTCGAAAAAATATACCAAGAATTAGCAAAACCAAACTCCGCAACCGCAATAGGTTCCGGGAAGGTAGAGGAGTTGAAAGGGCTAATAGAAGAGCAAGAAGTCGACTTAGTCATATTTGATGACGACTTGACTCCAGCACAAGTCCGCAACCTCGAAAATGAATGGAAAATAAAAGTAATCGATAGAAGCGGGTTAATCCTCGATATTTTCGCAAAACACGCTCGCACAATAGAAGCAAAAACGCAAGTAGAATTAGCACAATTACAATACTTGATGCCACGCTTAACGAGGATGTGGACGCACTTAGAGAAGCAATTAGGCGGCATCGGCACAAAGGGTCCGGGCGAGACACAAATCGAGACAGATAGAAGATTAATAAAAGTGCGAATCGCAAAGCTCAAGGGCGATTTGGAAGAAATTTCAAATCACAAGATCCAGCAGAAGAAGAATCGCACAAATATGCCGAAATTCGCACTCGTTGGCTATACCAATGCCGGCAAGTCCACTTTGATGAACGTCATCACGGAATCCGAGCTTTACGTAGAGAATAAGCTATTTGCTACCCTCGATACTACCATCCGCTCCTTCCAATTGCCGAACGGACACAAGGCAGTAATCTCCGATACAGTAGGATTTATCCGTAAGCTGCCGCATCACTTAGTGGCATCATTCCGCTCGACACTCTCCGAGGCAGCCGATGCAGATGTGATAATCCACGTAGTCGACGTAAGCCATAAACTCTACAAAGATCAGATTCAAGTAGTGAATGATACGCTTGAGAGCTTGAAAATCCAAGACAAACCAGTAATATTAGCATTAAATAAAATCGATAATATCGAAGATAAAGATTACATTCATTACTTGCGAGATGAATATCCCGATTCTTTGCTGATTTCAGCAAAGAAAGTGCATAATATCTCTGCTTTGCTTGATTTAATGCAAGCCAAATACGATAGCAATATAGAAAAAGTAAATATAATGCTGCCGTATAGCAAAATGAATTTAATATCCCAAGTCTATGAATTATCAGAAATATTAGAGAAAGAAGACACGGATTTGGGGACGCGTTTACAAGTAAAGGTAAATAAAGATAAAGAAAATATTTTTAAGAGTAAATTTGGCGAATTTATAGAGAAATAAAATATCATTTAGCAATTCCGTTTCTTTTTTTAAAGAATAGAGTTGACTTATAAAAATGTTACAAAAATTTTTACAACAACGTAAGTCTTGATGTATCAATGTATTAGGTTTTGTTGTGGATAACTAATATTGATATTATTGCAAAAATATTTTAAATAAATTTGTTTAGTAACGTTTTTTTTATTAATTTTAAAAGTTGGAAACTTGCCAAGTTTTCAATTTGAAGTGTTTTATTAGTTAGATTTTTATATACAGTTACAATATAGGATTGAAAAAATAGATGGAAATTAAAGGTAAAAAAGTATTGATTCTGGGCGGTTGGGGCTTAGTAGGAAGTGCATTGTGCCATAAAATAATGGAACATTCCCCAAGCAAGCTTATCGTAACTTCTTTGAAAGAAACAGAAGTAGAGAGCGCATTAAGCGATTTGAGATCTCAATATCCACAATGCGACCCAAAGATGTTCGATGGCGAATGGGGCAATATCTTCGTCCGCAAAGAGCTTAAAGATACTCCGATGGGAGAAATATTAGCTTCACCAGTGATGCGTAAGCGCATTATTAATGATATTTTCCAAAGTCTTGACACGGAAATATTAAATGAGGCTACATTATATAATATTATCAATAAGCACAAGCCAGACCTCGTAA
>CAZGXC010000179.1:0-1224 GCA_964529535.1 uncultured Hyphomicrobiales bacterium
GTCTAATATTTTCACTCTTTCTATTGATGGATTGGGCGATTACACTTCCCAAGGCTCTTCCCTACTTGTTATGGCGATTCTCGGCGGTGCTGTTCTTCCTCTCCTGCAGGGAGTTGTAGCAGACAGCTTTGGCTTGCATAATTCATTCTGGGTGCCATTCTTTGCTTATTTATATATTATTTTCTATGGTTTATATGGCTATAAAGCCGGCAGAAAGGACTATTTAAAATGAGATATTCTATAGGAATAGACATAGGCGGAACCAATACTATGCTTGGATTAGCCGATGAAAACGGGCAGATAGTCCAAACATCAAACTTCAAGACAAATTCCTTCGAGAGTTCCGCTGATTATATTACTCATTTATCCAAGAAAATCAATGAAATGCTTAATGATACGATTAGCAATACAGCAATCTTTGAATTGATTGGAATAGGAATAGGTGCGCCAAATGCGAATTTCTACACAGGTTGCATAGTAGAAGCGCCGAATCTCCCATGGAAAGGCACTATCCATTTAGTAGATGAATTAAAGAAGAAATTTGATACGAATATTATAATGACCAACGACGCAAATGCCGCTGCAATCGGAGAAAAGATTTATGGAAAAGCCAAAGGCTTGAATGATTTCCTTGTCGTTACACTCGGCACTGGTGTTGGCTCTGGATTCGTTACAAACGGAAATATTCTTTATGGCTCGACTGGCTTTGCTGGTGAATTAGGGCACACAAGCGTCCTAAAAGACGGCAGACCATGCAACTGTGGTCGCCGAGGATGCCTCGAAACATACTGCTCCGCAACTGGTATCGTGCGAACAGTCCGAGAATGGCTCAGCGAAGGCGCAACTTCCTCTCTCAAAGATTCACCAGAGCTCAGCTCAGCTGATATTTATAAAGCTGCTATTGCGGGCGATGAGCTCGCTAATCGCGCTTTTGAATACACAGGCGATCTTTTGGGCTATCAATTAGCCCAAGCCGTAGCAATTACCAGCCCCTCTCATATTTTCCTCTTTGGTGGGCTCGCAAACGCTGGAGATTTAATATTATCACCAACTCGTCGCTCCTTTGATAATCACGTCTTAAATATTTTTTCAAATACAGTCCAAATAGAAATTTCAGAATTAAATAATTCAAGTAATGCCGCCATCCTCGGAGCAGCAGCATTGGTAATGTAGAAAGGATAGTCATTCATGAAGAAAATAGTTATTATCATAATATTAGCTGTA
>CAZGXC010000179.1:1234-2479 GCA_964529535.1 uncultured Hyphomicrobiales bacterium
TTGGAACTGATGCCCACGGGCATACATTCCCCGGGGCAAGTGTGCCATTCGGAATGGTGCAATTAAGCCCAGACACAAGGCTTGACGGCTGGGACGGATGCTCTGCTTATCATTATAGCGATAGCTTAATTTATGGTTTCTCGCACACCCACCTAAACGGCACAGGATGCTCCGATTATGGTGATATCTTGATTATGCCGAGCGTCGGGAAGTATTCCTGCGATAACAAGAAATACTCTTCATTTTTCTCTCACCGCAACGAAGTCGCTACTCCTGGATATTATTCGGTAAAATTAAACAAAGATAATATCCAAGCAGAATTGACCGCCAGTCAGCGATGTGGAGTCCATAGATATACATTCCCCAACAAAAAGGATAAAAAGTTTATTATCTTGGATCTCGTCCATCGAGATGAAGTATTAGATTCGAAAATAGAGTTCATTGATGATTCTACTATTGTGGGGCATCGCTTCTCGAAAGCATGGGCGGAAAATCAAAAGTTATTCTTCGCAATTAGATTCTCGAAACCAATCCTTAATATTGATATAGCACAAGATAATAAACTTACTTGCAATGGTAAATTCTATAACCATCAGAAGGCTTGCTTCACTGCACCCGTTCAGGGGAAATTCATAAAAGCTATGCTCGCTTTTGATAAAAGAGTAAAGGAACTTGAGGTAAAAGTTGCGCTTTCCTCTGTCTCCTGCGATAATGCTCTCAATAATTTACAGGAAGAAGTTCAGCAACTAAACTTCAACTTGGTGAAAGCAAATGCAGAAAAGCTATGGCAAAAGGAACTCTCCAAAATAATTGTAGAGGGAAATAACCAAAATGATAAAGTAAAGTTTTATACAGCTCTATATCACACAATGCTGCAACCAAATATTTACTCAGATGTAAATGGAGAATATCGCGGAAGAGATGACAAAATTCACAAAGCTGATTTCGATTATTATACTGTGTTCTCACTTTGGGATACTTATAGAGCATATCATCCTCTAATGACTATTATAGATACCAAAAGGACAAATGACTGGATTAAGACTTTCCTACTTCAATATCAGCAAGGCGGATTATTGCCCGTATGGGAGTTGTCTGCCAATGAGACAAACTGTATGATTGGTTACCATTCCGTGTCCGTAATCGCAGATGCGATAATGAAGGGAATTGGGGATTTCGATAAGGAACTCGCCCTGAAAGCTATGACTCATTCTGCGAATCAAGATCATTTGGGATTGAAGCATT
>CAZGXC010000180.1:0-2453 GCA_964529535.1 uncultured Hyphomicrobiales bacterium
ACTCCGCCGAATAATACTATTAATTTCTCGGGAGAGACTATTAAATTTAAATTTAGTGAATACGTGGACAAAGCTTCTGCTGTCGAAAACATTCGTATCACTCCAGAACTTAAAGCTGAATACAGCTGGAGTGGCAGAACACTTGAAATCGAACCAACCGAGAAATTGAAAGCAAATACTACTTATTCTTTCTCTATTGAAGCAGGATATAAAGATTTAAGTGGCAACCTCCCAGCTAAGTCCCAATCTCTTATTATATCCACAGGGAACTCTATCGACAGCGCAAGCATTACGGGGATAGCAAAGAACGCAATTGGATTCTACGTCTTTGCTTATAATATTGCGAATATTAATGCTGATACCCTCGACATTAGGCACACAAAACCCGATTATAAGGTTAAAATTGGTTCAAGCGGTGAATTTACAATCCCAGCTTTGTCCGATGGCACTTTCCGCATTTTCTTAGTAAATGATAGAAATACCGATGGATTATACAATGAAGGTAGCGAGGAAGCCTCTACTTTCAGCAATGATTTGCGCGTCGCGCAGGTCTATTCCCCTTCGGATATTGTGTTTTATAAATCTCAGCTTTTTGATTTCCAAGTTCCGGAACTTGTAGATATTCATTCTATTGATAATCAAAGCATTAACTTGATAATGACTAAAGCCATTGATACGCTTTCCCTCAATCCAGCGAGCTTTTCAATTATTGACTCTATTTCTCGTGAGGTTATTTCAATTTCAGCTGCTTTGATTTCTCCAAAAGATGATAAAAAGATTCTTCTGATTCCAGCAAAACAGCTTACCACAAACAACTTGTATCGTCTAAAAATTGACAATTCAGCTTTCCCTGTTAAGGATATTAATCATAATTCGATGAAGGGAATCATCCAATCCGAGCCGTTTTCTGCGGCTGCTTCTCCGAGCAAATTACCAGAAATTGAATTGACGACTATTGCCGATAGCGCCAAGAATATTAGTCTAAGCCCAGAGATAAAGATTAACTTCAATCAAGCGATGATAAAAGCTGAACTTGGCGAAATCAAATTTAATCAAGCGAATAGTAAAAAGAATATTCAAACGGAAAGCACCTTTGTTAATTCAAATTCTATTTCTATTAAATCCAAGCAGAGATTGATAAGCAATACTGCCTATCGCATGGAAATACCGATTAACAATATGCGTTCAGCATACGGCAAGACTTCTCCCGATACTATTATCTCGCTTAATTTCACGACTGAAGATTTGCGCCTCAATGGTTCGGTTTCTGGTTCGCTTCGCGTAAATGGTTCGAATCAATTTTCTGCCGAAAGACCTTCACGCAAATATCTTATTGTGCTCTCGGATAGCTTGGGCAAGAGCGAGATGATGACCACTCCCGATTCTCTCGGCAAATGGTCTTTCCCCAGTTTGAGCGAAGGCGAATACCTTATCAATATTATAAAAGATAAGAATCTGAATGGCAAATTCGATGTGGGCAACATTTTCCCATATCAAGCCTCAGAGAGGTATTTCCCTATCTCCCGAAAGATAAAGATTGTCCAGCGCTGGAAGGTAGATGATGTAATCTTGGAAATTACGGAATAGCTTTTATAATTCATAATGCATAATTCACAATGCATAAATAAGAAGAAATCAACCTCGTCCATTTTGGTGGGGTTGATTTTTCTCTTTTCAACCCACTGCTTTAGCTGTGGGTGTTCTGCGTCTTTCCCCCGCCCTGAAGGACGGGGTTGATTTTTTTTTATATTCCCCTCATTTATGTGAATACAACAAAATCAAAATTAAACCGCAAACTTATCGTCTATGATATTTCAAACATCAATTCTTTGAATAATAATTATAATATGGAAAATATTTCAGGACAACAAGACTTCTCTCAGCAGCGGGAATTTCGCCAGAGACTTGATTTTTATTGGCAGTATCTTACGGCGTATTTCGTCGTTCTGCTAATTTATGGAATATTGCGCGGCAGCGTGGAGGAGGGCTATTTTACTATTAAATGGCAAGACCCCGTGGTAATTTTACTCTTCATGTTTATGTTGCTTTCCGCTACTTTTTTGCTCTATAATTATCTCAAAAAGAAGTCTATTATCATTGGTAAAGATTTCATTACATTCCAAACTCGCGATAAAATACGGCACTACCAAATTGATGATATTCAAAGGATTTCAATAGGAAAATATTCTAAACGCAACCCAAGTGCGATTTATAGATTGGTTAAAATCAAAGTAAATAGCAGGAAATATGCGATAAGATTTAGACCAAACAGCTACGTTGATGATGAGATTTTGGTTGAGTATGTTCTCAATTTTAAAAGAGAAGTGGACAAGAAGAGATTGTCCTCGTATCCTAATAACAATCCATCTTTAAACTGATCACATCATTAGCGCATTTATAATAAAATGATAACACAACAATAAGGTAAATTTAAGTTGAAGAAAAATAGTTTT
>CAZGXC010000181.1:0-378 GCA_964529535.1 uncultured Hyphomicrobiales bacterium
GATTCTGCGAAGAAGTATGCCCAGAGGAAGCAATCGTATTTAGCAAAAACTCCTAACTCCAATCGCCGATCTACAAGATAAAATGAGATTTTTAGTCTCATATCGAAATAAATAGAATAATCATTAAAATGAAGCATTACATAAAGAAGCTACACCAATAAATAGGAGTAGCTTCTTTATTCAATATATAGAAAATATAAGTATAAATACAAAACATGCACAGTAACAAAGAAAAAGAATCAGTGGCGCTGAATTCATTATTCGCAGCCATCTTCCTAACCGCAGGGAAATTTGTCGTGGGAATTTTCACCGGTAGCTTGGGTATTCTATCAGAAGCATTGCATTCTGGATTAGACTTAGTTGCTGCTGGAGTAACTT
>CAZGXC010000181.1:388-2421 GCA_964529535.1 uncultured Hyphomicrobiales bacterium
CTCTGTAAAAATCTCCGATAAACCTGCCGACGAAACCCACCAATACGGACACGGAAAAATAGAGAATCTTTCGGCATTCATAGAGGCATTGCTGCTATTAGTTACCTGTATTTGGATAATTTACGAAGCATCTAACAGGTTAATTACCGGTAATTTCGAGATTGAGCTATCCATTTGGAGCTATATAATCGTAATCAGTTCTATTATCATTGACTACGGGCGTTCGCGCGCTTTGCTCAAGGCTGCAAAGAAACATAATAGCCAAGCCCTCGAAGCAGATGCTCTGCATTTTTCCACAGATATTTGGAGCTCCAGCGTGGTATTGCTCGGCTTAATAGCCGCACAATTCGGAATTTTCTGGGCAGATAGCGTTGCTGCCCTCGGCGTAGCAATTATCATCATCAAAGTATCGATAGACCTTTCAAAGCGTTCCGTTGCTGTGCTTTTGGACTCGGCTCCAAAGGAAATATACAATCAAGTAACTGAAATATTGAGTAATATTGAGGATATTTTACGCGTAAAGCAGGTGCGTATTCGCAATTCTGGTGCTGATTATTTTATAGATATTACTGCAGAAGTAGATAAATTATTACCTTTTGTTGAAACTCATGATATTTCAGATAGAATCGAAGAGGAAATCAAATCGAAAATCAGCAGAAGCGACGTAACTGTTCATTTAGAACCATTTATGGATTAGCTTTGCCTTGAGAAACGAATATTGTTTTTATCTATTCCAAAGTATTTAGTTGCGGCATTTAAGAAATCGTCATCTCTCAATAGATATTCCTCTCTTTGCCTGCTATTATTATGCCTTAGCATTATCTGATAATTCAAGATTTTCTCTACTTCGCTTTTTTCTTTGTCGAAGGAATAGATATAATAATTATTGATAATTTCCTTTAGTTCATCTAATTTAGAAGAGACAATATGATTGTCATAATATTTTTTCAATTCCTCTAACTTCTTGTTACTTATAACATTAGAATCTCTGAAAGAGTCAATCGCAAAGTATCTGAAATCATTATATAGATTTTTATCGCTTTCAGTTGGGATTTGATTTATATTATAATACACATAATCATTTGCGAAATTTGTAAAAATATCTCGATTTAGTAGCTCCGCAAGCAATGGCAGGGTCTTTTTGCTTTCAATATAAATATCTGGAATTATCCCCCTCTTCGCAATTACTTTAGCTCCGGCTTCATTCTTTACTGTAAGCGAATCCTCATTCGGAGATTTATCTTCTTCGAAATATGGCTGATAATTGATCTTGTTAATCTCTCTGCCCTTGGGGCTAATATATTTTTCTATCGTAATTTTAAGCGATTTATTATCGGAGAGATCGCGGATTACTTGGCTAATCCCCTTCCCCACTGTATTGCTACCAATCACCACTGCCCTATTATTATCTTGAAGAGCAGCCGTCAGAAATTCGCTCGCGCTCGCCGTATTATCATTTACAATAATAGCTATTGGAATTTTGGTATCAATTGGCTGCCCCTTGCTATATATTTCAAGGGATCTCTCATATTTATTTTCCATTTTGCCAAAGGAAGTTCCGAATGGCACAAAGAGCTCGAACAGGTCAAAAGCAGCTTTCATCAGTCCGCCACCATTATCTCTTAAATCAAGAATCAAACCGCACAATTTATTTTTTGCTAAATTCTTCAGCTCAAAATAAGCGTGGCGCACTTCGTCCTTTGAGTTATTAGAGAAGTTTCTGAGTTGTAGGTAAGCGATTGAATCATTGATCAAGGAATAAAATGCTAAGCTATGCTCTGCTATTGATTGCCTAACGCAAGTGAAGTCAATAGTGTCTAACTTCCTGTATCCACGAATGATTGTTACCCTTACTCTTGTCCCGATTTCTCCTTTTAGCTTAGCGAGATTATCATCTTGATTTACGAAGCTATTATCAAGGGCGAGCCAATCCAAAAACCAGTTATCCCTGAGGCTTTCAACGTCATGATCAAAGAACTTCAATCATTGTGTTTGGATGTTGACTTGATTACTACTGAAGCAGAAGCATTGGA
>CAZGXC010000182.1:0-2363 GCA_964529535.1 uncultured Hyphomicrobiales bacterium
AGCGGGGGCAGGACTCGAACCTACAACCTTCGGGTTATGAGCCCGACGAGCTACCAATTGCTCCACCCCGCGGTACATTTAAGGAATACAAACTTACGAAATTTTTTTGATATAATCAAATATTTTTATTATTTTATAACAAATTAATTGGATCGACAGGGACTTTGACTATAAAATTGCTTCCTTCGTCTAATTTTGATACCACTTCTATTTCGCCGTTTATCATTTCTAAATACTTTTTTACTATAGACAAACCCAATCCAGTAGTGCTTTCTTGCGCTGTCGGCTGCGGAGTAAGTTTGCAAAATTTCTGGAATATTTTGCGTTGGTCGTCCTCGCTTAGCCCGGGTCCTTCATCTCGGACAGATACGCATGCTTTTTCATTTTCTTCGTATAATTTTATCCATATATTTTTGTTAAACGGAGAATACTTTATAGCATTGGATAATAAATTATCAAGGATTTGCCTGAACAGCTTCGCATCAGTCAAAACGTGGTGAATCAACTCTTCGACTACTAAATGCAATTGAATACCCTTGGCGTTTGCTCTTTCTCTAAATACTTCAATTAACTGCTTGCTTATTTCAATGATATTATTAGGAGTGATATTCGTAGCTAATTTCCCCTGCTCTGCCGCGTTCATTTCTAATATTTTTTTTATTAATATTAACATCCTATCCGAGGCGGTGATAATACCATCGACAAACTCTACAGCTTCTTCGTAATTATCGCAGCTATCTTTCATGTTTTTTGCTTGCATCAAGATGCTGTAAATTGGATTTTTTAAATCGTGGGCTGTAATACCTATTAATTCATTCATCTCGTTGTTCAAAATCTCAAGAGCTTTGTTTCTCTCATTTACCTGATCTTGTAGCTTCTTTATTTTAAGATGGGTAGAAACTCGGGAGATCAACTCTGCAGCACTGAATGGTTTCGTGATATAATCTACAGCACCGCGCTCAAATCCTTCTACAATATCTTCAGTGGAAGCTCTTGCAGTAAGAAATATAACAGGTATGTCCGCAGTCTCTGGATTCTCTTTCAGCATAGCTAAGAGCTTAAACCCATCAATCACGGGCATCATTATATCGAGAAGAATTAAATCTGGCTTTTTTACCTTTAATGAATCTAATGCCTTGTAAGCATCTGTCGCCATAGAAACACTAATATTGTTTTTAAGTAATGTTACTCCAACCACCTGAATATTTGCAGGATTATCATCGACTACAAGGACTAAAGGTTTATTTTCACTATCATTGCTTTCAGTAATCATCTTATTATTTTCGTTTGTGTCCAAGATAGATATACGACGTTTGAATCGGAAAATTAATTTTATTAATTTAATATTATTTTAGTTTACAAGAAAAAAAGAGCCGTAAACTATTCTGCTAGTAGTTTACGGCTTGATCATTATTGAGATTGTATGGAGTACTTTTCTCATTATTAATTATCACCGTATTGAGCTCAGTGATAATAATATGATGATAGTTATTTTTCAATTTGCTATCTGTATATAATACGTTTGAAGTACCCAAAAAGTTACAAAATTATAAAAATATTTTTTATAAATTTATATTTAATTGCTATTTTCTTCTTTAAATATTTATTTTCAGAGTATTGTAGATGTTAATTATTAAAATAAGAAATAATTAAATCCAATTTGCAAGCCCTGCTTTAATTGAGTGCGACGAGTCTGCGCCACTTCGTGAATAATTATAGCTGTGAAATTTACGTTAATATACTTATTAATTTGAGCAGCAATAGTATTATCCCAACGCACATCCCACACATCCATGCTTTTAAATCTACTGAATAAGCGAAGGCTACCGTCATAAAGCACATTGTCCATTATTTTCATTTTCAGTGTAGAAACCAATTCGATACCAGTCTCTATATTAAATGTCTCTGGACCATTTTTATCGCCCTTATTCAAGTAATGGCGGAATTTATTAACAAATGATTCCTGCAAAGCAATACCGAGCCTTGCGGTAAATCCATTGCTATTATCAAACAAAAAGCCCAACGATTGAGTAATATATCCAGGATCGAAGAAAGTAGATACCTGCTCTGCAGTTGAATCCGTGAATTTATAAGCATCAACCATCACAGTTCTAATCGAATTACTGAAGAATGGGTCCATTTTCCACTTTAGTTTATATGCTAATAAATTATCAATATATAACTCGTTCTCATTCCCTCGGAAAGATTTATCCCCGAGTTTCATCATTCCGTAAATTGATTTTAATTTGTTTTTTAGTTTCCAGTTTTCCCAATCTTTATCTAAACCAAGCTCGACTGAGATATTCCAAGCGACGGAATTGTCTCCGCCCTGCACCCAATCTTTTAAAAATACTTGGCTAATA
>CAZGXC010000183.1:0-2326 GCA_964529535.1 uncultured Hyphomicrobiales bacterium
GTTTTATTTCATCAATTTAGAGTAATAAAGAGGGGATATTTGGAGAATATACTGCTCGACTCTGGGTTCTCTACGTGTGGCTCGAGGGCAATCAAACCTTCTCGTTTTGCGTATTGAAAGAGTTCGTATAGCATTTGTAGCAATTCAATGTATTTCTCTTTGCTTACTTTCGCTCCCTTTAATGTTCCCAATAACCCAGCTATTACCTGTTTTACTACGGACATTGGATTACTAATAAGAAAGCTTCCGATAGCCGCTCCGCCGATAATTAAGTACTCACCGGGCTGCCAAAGGACTGCCAAATCTCCGTGAAGCAAATATCCGCCAATCACCGATACTAATACTATTACTATACCAATTATTACAAACATAGAAATCCTGTCTCTATTTATTATTTTCTATTTATTTTCGTTATTTATAATTTTACTTACGCTTTATCAAGATTGCTTTTTGCCATCTTGGGCATCTATTGTCATCGCCTTTATCCATTGAATTATAGACGCTTTTACGTCGCCTTTGGCTAATAATACATAGCTAAGGTGGATATAAGCTTCTTTTGCATTTGGCAGCAATTTTAGTGCCGCTCTGATATACTTCTCGGCTTCTTTATTATTTCCGAGCAAATATTGAATCCAGCCATAAGTATCCAAGATGTTCGGATTTTCCGGCATCTTTTTAATTGCTTTATCGGCACATTTTAGTGCTAAATTAAGGTCTCCCTTAGTAATTGCTAAAAAATATGCGTAATTATTTAGTAAATTTGCATCATCGGGAAAATAATCAACTGCCATTGCGTAATATTTTACAGCTGAATCCTGCTTATTCTGCACTGAATATGCGTCGCCTATTGAAACTAACAAATATCTTCGCGTTGGATCGCGATAGTATTCTTTTTTATAGAAATTAGACATCAGAGCATATTCTTTGTTATGATAGAATAGTTGAGTCAGCACTTTAAATTGCTCTGGTGAATAAAAGATTAGAGAATCTTGATACTGGCGCGATAATTTCATTGCGTATTCCGGATAATTATGATTTATATTCGCGAGGATAGAGAACAATAAGTTATTCGAGGATGCGCCTGCGCTTTTATTATATAATTCCCTTGCGCTGATTGAATCGCTCTTTTGTAGGAATAAATTCCCCATAAATACATTGCGGAAATTTGCTTCAAGAGTGCTACTCTCAATGGCATTCATTAGCTTATGCACCGCAAGTAAATCAAATGAATGATTAAAAATTGAGTATGGATAAAATGCCGATAAGAGTGAATTATATGCTTTCTCCGATGAATTCGCTTTTATTGTGTCGAGATATCTCAAGCTGTTATCCAGTTGATTATCTGCTATATTTGCTTCTATCAGTTTATTTACACTCTCGATTTTCTTGTTTGGAGATAGCAAGTATTTCTCTTCGTAATACTTGAACTTTGGCTCGTCCTTCAAGTATCGATAAATATCCATTAAATATAGATATAGCTCATGATTATTCCCTTCGTTAAGGCATGCGGTTACAATCTCGATAGTTTTATTAATATCAATTTCTTGGTATAGATAAGCTATTCGCAATTTTACTTCTTCTGTATTCTCGTATTTTAGTAATTCGGTAGCGATGTCTATTGCCTTTTGCTTTTCGTTGCGGTTATCATATAAATCTGTTAATATTAGGTATGCTGGCACGAAGGTGGAATCAGTTTTTATTGCTACATGAAAATACTTTATTGCACTATCTATCTGACCCATTTGCAAATAGCATTCGCCGATATTATTGAATGTAATAGCATTCGAAAGATAATCTGCAGAGATACTATATTCCAAAATAGCATCTGCAAATTCATTTGTGCCCTGGTTAGTCTTCCCCTCCATGAAGTAATTCTCAGCTAATCTATAGCGCAGATCCGGAGTGCTATATCCGAGCGCGTAGCCAGCACTAACGCTCTGCTTTTGAGTGGAGCATCCAGCGATGATGACAACGCTTGCTAATATCAGTATTTGGATTATAGTTCTAATTACTTTTGCCTTTCAATTCTGCTAAGATTGTTGATTATCATATTGATTGCAGCCTATCTGCCCAATCTGATAATATACTAAAAAAAGAAAACAAAAATACTCATTTATAAGCTATTTGCAAAAAGATACTTGCAATTTATATGTGTTTTTTTCATTTTATTCCATATTTTTGTAATCTAACACAAAAGACGATTAAATTATGAAGAATAGATATAAATACATTTGCTGTTTATTGGCAATTATCCTAATCCCTGCCTGCGCTGTGATTAGACCCCTAACTGGCGGTCCCGACGATACAACGCCACCAGAAGTTATTG
>CAZGXC010000184.1:0-2277 GCA_964529535.1 uncultured Hyphomicrobiales bacterium
GCTTCGACAAGTATTGGAATGCCGGTATCGAAGCCTCTTACACACACAGGAATATATTCGGAGCGGCGCAATCATTCAATCCATTTGCGAGAATAACCCTATTAGACTTAAGCCGCTTCTTCGAGGTTAATAAGCAAGAATTAGAATATCAAATAGGAATAAACCTCTCCCAGCCAACCCTATGGACTATTGACAAAGCCCGAATTGGCGGCTCTACGCAATTCGCATTCTCATACAAAAGAGTAATTGATAACTTATGGCTATCCACATTCGATTTACCAATACGATTAAATGTAAAGATGCCAAAATGGACAGTATTTAACAATGCTTTCGTCGATGTTGGCTTCAGAAGGCAAATCCCTACGAATTACGATGATGCACTCTCCCAAGCCCTCAATGGTGCCAAAAACGAGAGAGATTCCTTAATCATTGCCGGTAGATACGCTCCATTTATGAATACGAACTCATTCGATAACAATGAAAAACCATACCTAACCTCCACAATTATTAGTATGGGACTAAATGGCGATTCTCGGAACGATCTCTTTTCTCCAACGAAAGGATATTTTGCATCATTATTATTCGATATCGCACCATTTCCAATTAATATTTACACAGGATCGAGTAGATTCATCAGAATGCAGGCATTTGTATCTAAATATTTTTCAATAAGTTACCAAAGTATCATTGCCTATAAAATCAAACTTGGGCATATTATATGGTTCGATCCCGATAGATCCGTTATTCCTTACGATTTACAATTTTATGCCGGAGGCGCAAACTCCATTCGCGGCTGGGCTTCCCGCAGATTAAGATATTTCGGAATCGAGGGTTACAAGCACGAATCAAACCATTACATGGATTTCATTGAGGATTATTTCGGTAGCTCCACCCTACTCGAAGGCTCAATTGAATACAGATACAAAATTGCTGGGCTTGGATATCGTTCTATTATGCAAAATCTGCTAAAAGATGTGCAACTTGCGGCATTTCTCGACTTTGGTAACGCATATAATTGGTATTACTTCGCTACCGGTCCGGATAAAGATAAGAAGTTTGATATAAAAGAAATTTTCAAAGGAATAGCCGTCGCAGCAGGCGTTGGAGTTCGCTACGAATCACCAATCGGTATCATCCGCTTAGACCTCGGCTGGAAAGTCTTAGACCCCAATCATTTCAATGATCCATCTACGCCTATTTCCAGTAGCCTCTCTGATGTAAAGCTACATATTGGTCTGGGGCATCCATTCTAAATTAAACAAAAAAGAAAGAACACTTATAAAGTGCTCTTTCATAGTTCTCATTTATTATTGGTATCTATTTTTTAGATGAAAATCCAATCTTTTCTCTTACTTGAGGAAAGCGGAATACATCCAAACTAATTTCTCTTGCTCGCGAATATAATCGCTCATCAAAGCATTAGTGCCTTCATCGCCTACTTCACCAGAGAGGTCTAATAATTCTCTTTGTAAAGTAATTACTACTTTGAACGATTCTAAAATATTCTCTACAGCTTTCACGCCATCAGATTCTTTGGCACTTTCGGCGATTGTAGATACTTTTTTATATTCAGAATAGTTATGATTTGGAGTGTGCCCAAGAGTCAAAATTCTCTCAGCTATCTCATCAATTTTGAGCAATAAATCATTGTATAATTCTTCGAATTTCAAGTGTAGCTCGAAGAACTTTTGCCCTTTAATATTCCAGTGAAAACCTCTAACATTCTGATAGTAAATTGAATAGTTAGCTAATAGCAAGTTTAATTTTTCTGCTAATTCTTGTGATTTCTGGACGTCTAATCCGATTGCATTTAAGTTACTCATATTATTCTTTCTTTTTGTTTGTTAATAATTAATTCATTAAAGCATCATCGTTGTTTATTACTTCAAATGCTTATGAGTAATATTACGCAATACTTAATCATTAGTTTCATATTATTTCATTAATTTGAATAAAATAATATAAAAATTAATTATCCCAAAAAGTCGAAAAGAGTTTTAGAATTAATGCGCGAGCCGATTTGCAAAGCATAATCAAGAGCTGTTTGGTCTTTCATAAGTGCCATTAGCGTCTCTGAATAATTGGTATCCTGAGCTAAAGAAAGCATGTTTTTGATGCGGACATTCTCTTCGGTTAGCTGTTCCTTCACTGCATTGATTCTATTGGTTTTTGCTCCATTTACAGCATTGGCATTGAGCATTACTTCGTGTTGATTTCCCGTATTTTTAATGAAATCATTCATTTTATTCGTATCGGGAATTGTATAATAATCATTCA
>CAZGXC010000185.1:0-2272 GCA_964529535.1 uncultured Hyphomicrobiales bacterium
CAGCTACCCGGATTTGTCGATGACGTTCTTGAATTTGCCAGCCGCTCAAACTTCCCCGGAACTGGTGAAGCGGGTAAAATTTACATCGCAAAAGACACGAACAAATCGTGGCGTTGGACTGGTTCTACTTACGTTGAATTAATCAATGGTGCAGTTATCGGAACTGGAACACCCTCGCAAGTATCGACATCAGCGTCGCAAGGTTCGAGTGCGGCAGCCGCTCCATTCGACCACGTTCATTCAATCGGTTCAAGAGTGGTGAGCGGTTCAAATATTCAATTATCTACAATCGCAAGCGAGAATTTAGCTGATTCATCTGTTACCAATGCAAAGATATACAACGCAACGATTACAGGAAGTAAAATCGCGACCTCAACGGTGATTAACTCCAATTTGGCGACGATGCCAGCATTGACGGTTAAGATGAATAACAGTTCATCCTCGGATAATCCGCAAGATGTCAGTTTATCAAATTTAGCAACACTTTTAGCAAGCAATACGATTGAATTAGGCACGGTGAAGGCATTCTCTAATCCTGCTCTAACTCCGAGCGGTGGGCAATGCACTTGGCAGATAACTGGTGCTTTGTCAGCAACGAAAAAAAGACTTGGTTATTACGTGCCAATAATCCAGATTTGGCAAGTCGGGAGCGTTAATATTCCCGTCGAGATGGCAACGCAAATTGACAATTCAACTGGTAATATTACAATCTATTTCAATGCTTCTTCTTCTGTTTCAGCTAATACTTATATTGCAAGGATAAGCGAATAATGGCAACAAATTTTAGACAGAATGTAAATTTAAATGGAAATAAAATCTATAATGTCGGAAAGGTTGGTTTTGACAGCTTAGAACTTCTCCCATCTGGGGATAGGCTGATGGTATCAAATACGCTATTGCAACAAGCTCAACAATTAGCATTTCTCTCGGACATTCCGTCGGGTGGCGGTGGTGGAACTGCTCCGCTTCCTCAAAATACGGCATTTGTCGCTCCGAACTTCACGCAAAATAGCGGAGGTTATTATTCAAGTTTAACAGCTGCTTACAACGCTGTTAGCTCAAATGGTGCGATAATTATGTACTCAGGGACTTACGATTTTCCGCTAAATATTACAAAGAACGTGGATTTTATCGGAATGGGAAGCGTAACCATCAATCCGACAGGCGAAGTAAATATTAACAACTCCGTCGTCCGTATTTACAACGGTGAAATTAAACTAAATATGCCGAATAACAATTATTCATTTAAAACATTCAACTCTGTAATAACGCTTAAATTAAACAACTTCACAGGCGAAGCGTTGTATTTCAAAAATTCAATTACAGATGTTTCTGCAATGTATATCTATGCGAATATTATCTATTATCACGATACTACCTATCACTATTGGCACTTGCTAAATTCAAAGCGTATCGGCGACGGGACGACAAGCTCGCCAGCGATAAGAATAAATACAAATTCTGGTTACCCTAATAGAATCCATTGCGGGCTTGAAGCCCTGTTTTTCTACGGCACACGCGACTTTGCCGCGGGGATTGATTTAAAAGATAAATTAGGAGTGTAAATGGCACTTTATCGACAAATTACACGAATCGGAGACAACGCAGGCGAAATAGTCTGGGAGTTTGTCGTTTCCGCCGATTACAACGAACTGATCGGCTCGACAGCCGAGATTTCCGAAGTCGATATTTTCGATTATGAAAGCATCAAGTTTGATGCGGAGGATAATTCTCTCCGCCAAAAAGAAGATGAATTGAGCTTCGGAATGAACGAGGCGACCATCTCCACACCAGCCGACGAAGCCGCCGCTGCATTGATTAAGACCTCGCAATATTCTGATGTGTGGGTGGCGTTATTCGCCCACGATGCGACGGACTGGCAGGCGACCAGTCGCTCCGCCGATAAATTATTATTCTCCGGACTTGTTCGACGGAAATCCAGCGGGCAGGATCTAATCTGGCACGGCGACGAATGGAGCAACACTCCGGCACCGCTCCGTAGCTGGAAGTATTCCGCTCAAAGTTTCGGCGAGGCGATCCTCGACAAAGTCATTTTGCCAACAAAAAAAGACAGCGAGACGAAAGAAATAAAAATCGGAGTTTTGGACAAAATCAATCTTTCGCCGATTTCTTCACTTAAAATTCTGTATCGTTCCCCAAACTCCTCGGGCTATTCCTTCTCGATGTTTCAGAATGCAATCCCGATGAATGATGTAATTCTTTCATTAATCGAGACCGCGAAGGCAGAAATCGCGACGAAAATACCAGGCTT
>CAZGXC010000186.1:0-284 GCA_964529535.1 uncultured Hyphomicrobiales bacterium
TAATAGCTGTATTGCTTTTTACGAGCTGTAAGCTCCGCTGTAAGCTCCGCTGTAAGCTCCGCTGTAAGCGTAGTAAATGTATCGAGTATCTTCACAATTTCTTTTTGAACAGAAATTGGAGGAATAGGGATGAGGAGCTTTTTTATATTTACGGCATTCAAAGCTGGAATGCCATCAAAAGTACAATAAGATTTAATCTCTCTTTGCATCTCAAGCAATATATGATATAAGAATCTAATATTTAATTGAGAACTATCATATATACTCGCTGAATAATTTAGATT
>CAZGXC010000186.1:294-2254 GCA_964529535.1 uncultured Hyphomicrobiales bacterium
GCCCCTCTTGTTGTTATTCCAATTGGGTCGTTATCTGTATTCCAATTATTTATATAGCCAAGAGGTTCTCTACCACTATTAATTACAGGATAGTTACCTGGATTAGCAGAAATAACATTTTGGTTTACAGACTGTCCTGTTCTAATTTCCGCCACTTCCCCTAATTGTTTCCATTCTACTTTTTCTCCTTTTAGCATTTTTTCTATATAGTTCATTCTATGTTTCCTTTTTCCAATAGTTTTTTTATTTGTTTTTCAAAATCGGAATCTATTTTCTGTGTTTTATTGAAGTGGTCATCCATGGCGAAGCCTTTGGTGATGTATTCTTTTAGCACTCCCGTCGCCCATATTCTGAAATGGGTTGCTTTGCGGGAGTTTACGCGGTAACCAACGGAGATGATGGCATCAAGGTTGTAGAAGTCAATAGGTTCAATAACCTCTCCTCTAAAGCCTCGATTTACGACTGTTTCCATTTTGGAAATAGTCATGCTTTCCTTCAATTCACCTTCTTCATATATATTCTTGACGTGCTTGCTAATTGCAGGCACGCCTACATCAAACAGCTCAGCCATAGCTTTTTGTGTGAGCCAAATGGTTTCGTCTTTTACCACTGTCTTTATGAATACATCACTCTTTTCGGGTGTGTTATATACCAAGAATTTTAGTTCCTTGTTCATGCTCTATTTCTCTATCACCTTTACAATCTTGTTGATATCTTCGCGCAGATTATCGATGTTTTTTACTGTTTCTTCTATTTCAATATTTAGAGTTTTGATATCGACCTTCTCGCGCGTGTCTTTTGCTTCCACGTATGAGCTTACGGATAGGTTGTAATCGTTATTTTTTATTTGCTCAGCATCCACAGATTGTGCTATGTATTGGATATCTTCTTTGGTGTCGAAGATCTGCATAATTCTTTCAATGTGCTTGTCTTCCAAAATATTGTTGTTAGTCGCTTTTTTGAAGAAGTCTTCTCCGCTTGCGTCAATAAATTGTGTTTTTCTATCTGGTTTATTTTTTGAAAGCACTAAAATATTGACGGCTATAGATGTGCCGAAGAATAGATTTGGAGCTAAGGAGATAATAGTTTCCACGAAGTTGTTATCAATCAGGTATTGGCGGATTTTCTGCTCTGCTCCTCCGCGGTAAAATATTCCCGGGAAGCATACGATTGCTGCTCTCCCTTTTGGGGAAAGATAGTTCAGGGAGTGCATTACGAAGGCGAAATCAGCTTTTGATTTTGGTGCCAGCACGCCGGCAGGGGCAAAGCGGACATCATTAATCAGCGTGGGGTCGTCGCTTCCTTTCCATGAGATGGAATATGGCGGGTTAGAAACTATTGCATCAAAGGTATTATCATCTCTGAAGTGCGGTTCCAAGAGAGTATCGCCACGTTTCATGTTGAACTTGTCATAATTTACGCCGTGCAAAAACATATTCATTCTCGCTAAGTTATAAGTGGTATAACTAACCTCCTGCCCGAAGAATCCATCTCTGATGATATGATTATCGAAATGTTTTTTTGCTTGTAATAGTAGCGAGCCTGAGCCTGCTGCTGGGTCATAAATTCTATTTACTTCTTTTTGTTTATGCATTGCCAATTGAGCGATTAGCTTGGAGACGTGCTGCGGAGTGAAAAATTCCCCGCCAGACTTTCCGGCATTTGCTGCATAATTGGAGATTAGGAATTCATAAGCATCACCGAATAGGTCTATTTCGTTATCTTCGAAATTCCCGAAATCCAGTTCTTCCACACCTTTCAGCACAGCCGCTAAGCGTCTATTTTTTTCAGGGACAGTATTTCCGAGGCGGCCGCTTGTGGTGTCGAAATCTGCGAACAGCCCTCTAATAACTTCATCAGATTTATAGCTAATTGCAGAGTTCTCAATGGCATCGAAGATCTTTTTCAGGTCAGTGTTTAGATTTTCGTTTTTATGTGCTGTTTTTGCTACATTTGCGAA
>CAZGXC010000187.1:0-2252 GCA_964529535.1 uncultured Hyphomicrobiales bacterium
TTGCCGGCATTCCTTTACTCTTTATGACGAGGGAATGAATGTGCTTAGCAAGGATAAGCATTTGCTCTCCCTGAAAGATTTAAATTTAGAAAACAATATCGAAGATTTAATTAAGTCGGGGGTAAGTTCTTTCAAAATCGAGGGACGCTTGAAGGATAAAAATTATATTATCAACTCTGTGGCGCATTTCCGTCAAAAGATTGATAGGATCTTAAGTAAATTAAACTACCAAGAGAGTAAATATAAAAAAGATTCCAGCGGGGCATGCATCCATCATTTTACTCCCGATTTAACGCGCACATTTAATAGGACTTGGACCCAATATTTCCTTCAAGAAAAGAAATCCCACAAAGCAAAGATGGCTAATTTAGACACACCCAAATTCATCGGGAAATTCGTGGCCACCGTCGAAAAAACAGAAGGACGCAGGTTAATTATTCAGTCAGAAGAGCCAATCATAGCCGGCGATGGACTATGCTATTTTGACGAAGCCGGTGCGCTTCAAGGATTCGCAGTTAATAATAGCAATGCCAACAAAATTGCGATTAATAAAGACTTGAAAATACAAAAGGGAGCGTCCCTATATCGCAACGAAGATATAGATTTCGAAAAGCAATTAAAGAATAAGCCAACGGAACGAGTAATAAAAGCCATCATTCAAATCGAAAAGCAAAACAGCGATTACATCATCAGTGCCAAAGATGAAGACGGAAATTATTTAGAAGCATCAATTCAAATAAACACGAATGATTATAAACCATTGGCGATTGAGACTATCTTAAACCAGCTCGGCAAGTCTGGCAATACCATTTTTGAAATAGAAAAAGTCCAAATGCCTAATGATATTGAGCTTAAATGCAGCATCGCACAGATCAATCAAATTCGCAGAGAATTATTAGATAAACTCTTCGCCGAGAGGATAAGGAATTTCCCAAAATCTCTTCCCAAAAATACAATGATACCGCACCAAAGCCAAGGATTGAAGAATGGAGAAATACTAAATATTTCAAATCGATTAGCATTGGCTTTGTATTCAGAACAACTTAATGATTCCCAATTATCGCCCGATGCCCCAGAGGTAACTGATGATTACGAAAATATTCCTCTCATGACCACTCGTTACTGCATCAAAAGAGAATTAGACCTTTGTCCCAAAACTAATAAACAAAGCAAATTAGGGAATGCCTTATACATGCAAGATAACAACAATCAATACAAAGTAGTCTTCGACTGCGCTAAATGTATGATGAGTATTTTTAGGAAATAATTTTATTATTTCTTGCATAATAATCCTGAAAAACGTATTTTTGTGGTTTATAAAATAACACACTAAATATAAATAATATAGAAGCAAGTAATATGCTAAATGAATTTGTTATTAAGATGATGCCGGTTATTCCAAAACCAATCATCAAAGGAGTTGCTAAAAAATACATCGCTGGCTCAAAATTAGCCGACGCTGTTAGGGTTACTAAAGACTTTGAAGCTAAAGGCGGAATGACCACAATAGACCTATTGGGAGAATTTGTAGAAGAAAGAGAAAAAGTTCTCGGCGAAAGAGGCGAAATAACTAAAATTTCCGATGCTGTTCTCGAAAATAAACTAAAAACATACTTATCTGTTAAGCCGACTTCTTTAGGATTGGGCATTGATGAGGAATTCGCCTACGATAACGTGAAGTATATTGTAGAATATGCAAAAAACAACGGGCAATTCGTCCGTATTGATATGGAAAACTCTCCATATACTGACAAAACTCTCAAACTATACCGCCGCTTGCGTGCAGATGGTTTAGATAATGTAGGAATAGTAATTCAAGCATATATGAGACGCAGCGAAAAAGACTTACAGGACTTAAAAGACCTGAAGCCAAACGTCCGACTTTGCAAAGGCATTTACAAAGAAGCTCCAAGCATTGCCTTCCAGGACAAGCAGGAAGTCCGCGATAATTGGAAAAAGCTTCTTGGTATCTTAATTGAAAATGGAAGCTACGTCGGCATAGCTACTCACGATGATGAGTTGATCAACTATGCTTTGGATTATATCAAAAAGAATAATGTTTCCCAAGATCAATATGAGTTCCAGATGCTACTCGGAGTGCGCGAAGGCAGACGAGACGAAATCCTGAAATTGGGACACAAAATGCGTATCTACACGCCATTTGGCGAAGATTGGTATGGCTATTCTACTCGTCGCTTAGAGGAAAACCCCGATATGGCTGGGCATATCTTCAAAGCATTCTTCGGAATCGG
>CAZGXC010000188.1:0-2224 GCA_964529535.1 uncultured Hyphomicrobiales bacterium
CTGCGTATTTCCCCCGCCCTAAAGGACGGGGTTGATTTTTTTTGTCTACTATCAAATTTCCAAAGGAAATTTGATAACATCCATGCGTAATTCGTAATTCGTAATTTCCGATTGAATACTCCACCCCGTCAGGCTGTCGCCTGCCACCCCTCAACGAGGGGAATGGAAGAGTTTTCCTAAGGACGGCAAGATGCCGTCCCTCCTTAAATTATGCATTGTGCATTATGCATTATTTTATTATCGCTTTGCATCCCGCAAAAACGGGGTTCATTCCCATAGTTGATAAACTCTGGATTACTACACCGCGACTTAGCGAGGAATGAAGGATGTTGTTATCTCCCAAATAAATTCCGACATGCGAAATCCTATCGCCTTTGCTGAAGAAGACTAAATCGCCGGTCTTGGCATCTGCCAAATCAATATTGTTGCCCAAAGTGTATTGATCGGCGGCGGTTCGTGGCAAGATTATGCCTGCTTTTTTATATACTTCCATCACAAAGCCAGAGCAATCCGCACCTGCGCGGGACTCACCGCCCCAGCAATATGGAGTGCCTATCCAAGTTTGCGCCTCTTCAATTATCATCTTGCGTATGCCTTTTGGTTTTTCGCTTGAGTATTTAACTATATCGTCATTTTCGTAGCTATTGGAATAAATACTTTCTCGCGCTCCTCCCCTCTCAATATTGCCAAACTCCGTATTGGTGCGATTTTCTCGCTTCTTTGCGTGGCTTTTATCGGCACTATTTGCTTTGCTATTTTTCGCGATATTGTTTTTCTTTGCTTCGGGTTTGTTATCGGTAGTGAATCGCACAGAGGCACTGCACGCGCTTAAAATCACTGCTATGCTGAAGAGTGCTATAATTTTTATCTTTTGCTGAATTGAGTATCTATCTTTCATAATTTTTTGCTTAATTATTCTTTATTAATTATTTTCTAATTCTATTATTCCACTGAAATTAGATTGATACTATATCAAAAAATGTGCCGTTATTTACTGCTATCCCCCACTGCTATCAATATTTGCTGACTATGATTTTTGCCCGACTTCTTATCCGATAGCGAAATATTAATCACATACGCCCCGATTTCCAAGTTTCTAATCTGCTCGGCAATATTCTTTCGGTAATCTCTGCCAATCGTTGTAATATTTTCAATATCCGCCAAACGCGAGCCATTTAAATCGCAAATGATTATTGAGCAATGCGAACTTTCTATGTCGGTAGCTATCTGCAAAATACATTCATCACCAATAGCTTTGTCAAAAGGATTTTGCGAAATGGTGATTATTGGCTCTGAATTGATGACGGGAAGTGTATTAAATATTGAAACTGAATTCAAATACCCGCAAGTGCTGGAATCGCGAGCGACGCAAATGGCAAAATTTGAATTATCAAATGAAATCATCGGCGATTTCCGTTCTATTGATTTGCCGTAATGCTCCTTGGTAATTGAGTAATAAAGGGAATCAATAATTGCTTCGCCGCTGTTGTATAAGTAAATATAATCTTGGGTATTGTTCAAGGCAGGGAACTTCGCTTGAATCAAAGAGGAGGAATCGGGGAAATGAACATACTTTTTGAGCAAAGTCGTATCTTTGCTAATTACCGCATATCCATTCGCTTTGATGGCGAGAGTTACTTTTGCCTTGCTTTTTCCAGCATCTTTAATGTAATACACATCATTGATCTGTTGCGAAGAATGATTGTAGATCTCAATCCATTCTGGACAATTCCCCAATGGTGCCGGCATAAACTCATTAATAATCTGCGAAAAAGCATTGATTGCGTTAATTAAGCAGAAAATAAGGATTATCGCAATATTTTTTGAAAGTCGAAGCATAATATTTATAATTTACTTAGGATATTATTGACTATCTATATTTTATTATGAATATTAACAAAACAATATCAACGATATAGTATTTATGCTATTGCAAATATTATAATTCATAATTCATAATTCATAATGCATTATGCATTATGAATTATAAATTATGCATATTATTTACCTTAAATTTCGTATTTTTGTACTTTGCTGAAATATATAGAATTTAATATAAAATAATGAAAAAAGAAATAATTGTAAACTCCGCAATGAACGAACTGCGCATCGCTATTACAGAAGATGGCAGGTTGGCGGAGTTATTTATAGAATCATCAGAAAACGAGAGATCGGTCGGCAATATTTATTTGGGAAAAGTAAGCAAAGTAAATCAAGGAATTAA
>CAZGXC010000189.1:0-2199 GCA_964529535.1 uncultured Hyphomicrobiales bacterium
TACCAATGATGAAATAAAACATTATCCCCCCACTGCCGAAGCAATGGGGGGATTGTTTAATTACGAATTGTGGTGGCTTCGACTGCTTCTTAACTTCGACAAACTCTGCTATAGGTAAAACAATGGGGCATGCCACATTGTTGAAAAATCTATTTTTTCAACAAAAATATTATGAATAATGATTATGACTATTTCTGAATATATTGAGAAGATTAATCTTGAATATAAAACTGGAATTGCTACTGAGCATAGCTTCAGGGGCTTTTTGCAACAGCTTATTGAAAGCATTGCTCCAGAAATAAAAGCCACAAATGAACCAAAACGCCAGAAATGTGGTGCCCCGGATTATATTCTTACTAAAAACAATATCCCTATCGGATTCATTGAAGCAAAAGATATTGGCGATAATGACCTCGATGGGAAAAACAAAAATAAAGAACAATTCAACCGCTACAAAGCCTCCCTAAATAATCTGATATTTACCGACTATCTAGATTTCCATTTCTATCGTAATGGAGAATTGATAAGCAAAATTGAAATTGGCGAAATAACTACTAAAGGAATTAAACCATTAACTGATAACTTCGCCATATTTGAAAATCAAATTAAAGACTTCTGCATACACATTGGGCAAACAATAACAAGCAGCAAACAACTTGCCGAAATGATGGCAGGCAAAGCGCGCCTACTTGCTGATGTGATTGAAAAATCATTAAACAGCGATGACGCAAATAAAGAAGATAGCACGCTAAAAGACCAAATGATGGCTTTCAAAGAGGTGCTAATACACGATATTTCCCCAAAAGAATTTGCTGATGCATACGCACAAACAATTGCTTATGGTATGTTTGCGGCGCGATTGCACGACCCTACTTTGCCTACATTCAGCCGACAGGAAGCAGCTGAACTAATTCCAAAGTCTAATCCATTCCTGCGGAAATTATTTAACCATATTGCCGGACCCGATATTGACGACAGAATAAAGTGGATAGTCGACGGCTTGGTGGAGATTTTTTTGGCGTGCAATGTGGAAGAAATTCTGAAAAACTACGGGAAATCGACGAAAATGGAAGATCCGATAATCCATTTTTACGAAACATTCCTGAGCGAATACGACCCAAAATTGAGAAAAGCTCGCGGTGTATGGTACACTCCGCAGCCAGTCGTCAATTTCATTGTCCGCGCTGTAGATCATATTCTGAAAACTGAATTCGACCTGCCGCAAGGACTTGCAGACACAAGCAAAACCAAAATCAAGGTAGAAGAGCAGGGTAGGGAAATAGAGCGAGAAGTGCACAAAGTGCAAATACTCGACCCCGCCACTGGCACCGGAACTTTCCTCGCTGAGACAATCAAGTTTATTCACAAAAAGTTTGAAGGACAACAAGGCATTTGGAGCAATTATGTAGAAACACATCTTTTGCCCCGCCTCAACGGTTTTGAATTGCTGATGGCAAGTTACGCAATGGCGCATTTGAAACTTGATTTGCTCTTAACCGAAACCGGCTACACACCAACAAACAATCAACGCCTTAGAGTATATCTCACCAACAGCCTCGAAAAATACCACAATGA
The DNA here is from genome assembly GCA_964529535.1 of uncultured Hyphomicrobiales bacterium. Taxonomy (GTDB): domain Bacteria; phylum Bacteroidota; class Ignavibacteria; order Kapaibacteriales; family UBA2268; genus CALLXS01. The sequence goes on from CAZGXC010000189.1 coordinate 1,576, forward strand.
CACAGACACACTATTTGCCAGCTGGCTAAGCACTGAAGCAAATGAGGCAAACCGCATAAAACGCGATACACCCGTGATGTGCGTCATTGGAAATCCGCCGTATAGCGGAGAAAGCGCAAACAAAGGCAATTGGATAATGGAGCGAATGGAAGATTATAAAAAAGAACCGGGCGGGAAAACAAAACTTAACGAACGAAACCCCAAATGGATAAACGACGATTATGTGAAATTTTTGCGCTATGGACAATATTATATTGAGAAAAACGGAAGCGGAATATTAGCGTTTATCAACCCACATGGATTTTTAGATAACCCCACATTTAGGGGTATGCGCTGGAACCTCCTACAAACATTTGACAAAATTTATACCATCGACCTGCACGGAAACGCCAAAAAGAAAGAAACAGCACCCGATGGCACTCCCGACGAAAATGTATTCGATATTATGCAGGGCGTCTCTATTAATATTTTTGTTAAAACAGGGAATAAATGATAACTTTAAGCGAAAAAATAATAGACCTTATACAGTCGGCACGTAGCCACATAGCCAAAGCTGCCAACACCACTATGGTTTTTACTTATTTTCAGATAGGACAAATGATAGTAGAGGAATTGCAACAAGGC
>CAZGXC010000190.1:0-2033 GCA_964529535.1 uncultured Hyphomicrobiales bacterium
GGCGGAAACAAATCAGGCTTATTTTTTGTTCCAGATAAATTCAAAAACTGGGGCGAAGGCAGTGGCTCAAATAACGGTAGCTTAAATGGCGTGGTGCGTCCCGAACGCAAAAATTATGAAAATTCAGGCGGTGGCACGGGGCATCCATTTGGATTCTCCGGCAGAGCTGCTTGGGTGGGAAGCCCAAGCGAAGGAAATAACGCCGGTGGATATGGCGGCGGCTCGGGTGGCGATCAAAATTCTCCCGGTGGCGGTGCTGGATATTCCACTGTCGGTGCTGGAACTAACCTTTATAATTCAGGAAGAATACACGGAAATAATATAGTCGTGCCGATAGCAGGCGGCTCCGGCGGTGCCAGTGGCAATCCACAGGGTTTGGGGAATTGCTCAGGAAATGGCGGCGGCGGTGGCGGAGCTATCAGGATTTTCGCTAAAAGATTGAAAGATGTAAAAATAATAGCAAATGGAGCAGATGCTACAAATGGCGTTGATAATACTTATGGCGGCGGTGGTTCCGGTGGTCATATTGGCTTATTCTCGAAGCTCAATGCCGAAGGAATTAAGCTCTCGGCAATTGGCGGAAAAAGCGGAGAAAACGCAAGCAGTCCCATCAACGGAGCCGGCAGAATTAGAATAGATGCTTTCCAGGAAGCTATCGCTGAAATCGAGCCGAATACGAATATTACCCCACAAGCATCATATCGTGGATTTGCCAGCGATACAACTCATTTGGTATATAAAAAATGTAAAATAAATGGAAAAAAAGAACAAAGCGATGCCCTCGACCTATATTTAAAAGGCGAGAGCGAAGCAAATTGGAGATTGATAAAAACTGAAACATCTTATTCTAATACATGGAGCGTGAACTTAGATTTAACCACTGGCGATACTCTCTTTTATTTCTTTGCCATGAAGCCAATGTCTCCATCGGGAAAAGTCGATGATTACCAATATTTGCCTACTTATGATTATTCGCAAGCAGCGTATAATATTCTATTATTAGATAAATTTCCGGAAATTGCCAGCGATACAACTCTTGAAATAAAGGAGAAAGAATGCCCGGGATCGCACCCAACAGGGAAATTTACAGTTACGAATATTGGCAATGCCGATCTCGTCTTAAATATGGATAATGCGCATTTCAAAAGTGGCACTTCTATCTTCTCTGTATCGCCAAAAAGCGTATTAACAGTGAAGCCAAGAAAATCGGTAGAGATAAGCGTTACGCTAAACACAGATAAAATAGGAGTAGTAATTGATACGCTTTATTTCCCTCATAATGATGAGCATTCCTATCATTATCCAGAATGGAGAGTGGCAATAAAAGCAGAGATTGCTCAATATTCAGCGCAATTCAAGAAGCTTGAAGATTCCAATATTGATCTTGATACTCTTGATTTTGGGGTATTCTGCGAGGGTGCAGCCGCAACAGAGAATAAAGCTGTAGCGATTAAGAAGTATACAGAATTCCCCACAAATGTTAGTAAACTGATATTGAAAGATAATGAAAATATTTTTGGTGTTGATCCGGCAAATGTGGCTTTTGTTCCGCCATTAGATACTTTGCAGGCGAGATTTAGCTTTAAAGGTGCGTCCGCCGGCACTCATATTAGTGCTGTATATGTGTATCTAAAAGATTGCGATACACCGAAAGATACTCTTTATCTAAAAGCAGTGGTCGAGAAACCTACCATTATTGCTAATGATTTGGATTTAGGCAAGACTTGCCGGAAGTCCCCACTATCATCAAATATTCGGATACAAAATCCTACGAATTTAACATATAATTTCTCTGATATAAAAGTAGTTGGAATTTCCGGTATTACAGCTGAATTACAGGATAATGATCCAAAATTCCTGCCGAAATCCCAGAAAGAATTAATCGTCAAGTATCTCCCAAATAGCTTGCCCGTGGGTGTGCATAGCGGTAAGATACAATTCAATAATGCGAGTTGTAAAGATTTGCCAGAAATAAATCTCAAAATAGAAATCGTAGAAACTAAGTTAGAAGCTCTGCCCGAAACAATAGACTT
>CAZGXC010000191.1:0-2004 GCA_964529535.1 uncultured Hyphomicrobiales bacterium
AACAGATACTATCGAATGGTTGCCAGCAGAAAGAGAGGATAACTCAGTTATCGCTCCTGCATCTGCTCCATTAGATGAAGAAGGAAATATTATCGGCGAAAAAGTAGAAGCACGCGGTGAATACGGCGATTATATATTAGTAAGCCCAGAAGAAATTCAATACATTGACGTTTCGACTGATCAAATTACAAGCGCTGCTGCCTCGATGATTCCTTTCCTTGAGCACGATGATGCCAACCGCGCCCTGATGGGAGCGAACATGCAACGTCAGTCCGTGCCATTATTAAGACCAAAGGCGCCGATTGTCGGAACAGGAATGGAAGCTAAATTAGCAAAAGATTCCCGCACACTGATATTAGCAGAAGGCGACGGAGAAGTAGAATACTCTTGCGGTGATTATATCATTATTAATTATGATGATAATCGCAACGAAAGAGAACAATTAACTAACTTCGACTTCGTAAGCAGAAAAAAATATAACTTAAGAAAATTCTTCCGCACAAACCAAGATACATGTATCAACCACAGACCAATTGTGCAGCAAGGTCAGAGAGTCGTGAAAGGGCAACCAATCGCAGATAACTCCTCTACTGAAAATGGTGAATTGGCTCTTGGACAAAACGTATTAGTGGCATTTATGCCATGGAGAGGTTACAACTTCGAGGATGCGATTATTCTATCCGAGAAGATGGTTGCGATGGATGTATTTACGTCAATTCATATTGAAGAATTTACTTTACAAGTCCGCGATACAAAACGCGGCGAAGAAGAATTTACTCGTGAAATTCCAAACGTGAGCGAGGAAGCGGCAAAAGACTTAGATGAAACTGGTATCGTCCGCGTTGGTGCAAAGATCATCGAAGGCGATATTCTGATTGGTAAGATCACTCCAAAAGGAGAGACAGACCCAACACCAGAAGAAAAACTGCTCCGCGCAATATTTGGCGATAAAGCAGGAGACGTGAAAGACGTTTCTCTGAAGGCATCTCCAGGTATCAAAGGAATTGTAATTAATACTAAATTATTCAGCCGCAGAACAACTGTAGCTGCTGAAAAAGATGCTAAAAACATAGAGAAGAAGCGTCAAGACGTATTAAACATAAAAGAAAAAGAAGCTCTAAAAGTAATAGATGATAGATTTATTAATAACTTATCAGAATTGCTTACAGGCAATAAAATCTACGGATTAAGAGCCGATAATGGAGCGACTATCTTTAAGACAGGCGAGACAATTAAGAAAGACGATATATTAAATAGATACCATAGCGGTGTCTTAAAGCCAGAGACACTCGATTTCAATAGAGACATCTTAGAAGATGACGATAAATCTGCTATCTATAATGAAATGCTTACTAATTATAGAATGAAGAGAAACGATATAGTTTCAGACTACAAAGCAGAAAGAAATAAAATTGCTTCAGGCGACGAGCTCCAGCCAGGAATACTCCAAATGGCAAAAGTATATGTAGCAAAGAAAAGAAAGCTACAAATCGGCGATAAAATGGCAGGTAGACACGGAAACAAAGGTATTGTTTCTAAAATCGTGCCAAGAGAAGATATGCCATACTTGCCAGATGGAACTCCAGTTGATATAGTGCTAAACCCATTGGGCGTGCCTTCACGTATGAACTTGGGTCAGCTATATGAGACAGCACTCGCATGGGCAGGCAAAAAATTAAATAGAAAATTCGCTACACCAATATTCGACGGTGCAGAGTGGGAACAAGTCCAAGACTTCTTAGAAGAAGCAGGATTGCCAAGAGAAGGCAAAACAGTTCTATATGATGGACGCACAGGTGATGCTTTCGAAGAGAAAGTAACCGTCGGCGTAATCTATATGCTGAAATTATCCCACTTAGTAGATGATAAGATCCACGCCCGCTCGATAGGACCATACTCCTTAATTACTCAGCAACCATTGGGCGGTAAAGCTCAGTTCGGTGGTCAGAGATTAGGAGAGATGGAGGTTTGGGCACTTGAGGCTTATGGTGCAGCAAATACTCT
>CAZGXC010000192.1:0-1986 GCA_964529535.1 uncultured Hyphomicrobiales bacterium
ATATAACCTTTATAACTACGGGTATGATCAATAAAATGATGGATGCGGACGAGGAAAATCTGGAAGAACAGGAAGCCATCAGCGACATTGACGATATAATCGAAAATAATGACGAGGAAAATACAGAAGAATCAAACAAAAAGGGCGCTGGCGCTTTATCGTATACCATAGATACAAGCAATATCCGCAATGATTATGGCTTAATCCTGATAGACGAAAGCCATAAATTCAGGAATACTGGAACGCAAATGTATAAAGCAATTGATGAAATGATTGGAGATACAAAGCAGAAACCATTGATGTTGTTGCTATCGGCGACGCCACAAAACAATTCTCCGAATGATCTGAGAAATCAAATAGCGCTCTTCCAAAGAAGCGACAACTCCACTACATTAGATATTGAAGGTGGTAAGCTCGCTACATTCTTTAATGAGAGACAAAAAGAATTTCTTCAGGCAAGGAAGGAAACAGATACAAACAAAGCGAAGGAAATCATCAATAGTCTATCCAATGATATTAGGGAGAAAGTCCTCAATCATCTGATGGTGCGACGAACAAGAACGGACATCAAGACGCATTATAAGGATGACGCTGAAAAACTAAGCTTCCCAAGCATAGACGGACCAAAGCAAATTGAATACGAATTGGGCGAAGATCTGGCAAAGCTCTTCAATGATACGATGGATATTATCGCTCCATACGACCCCAAGACAAAGGAAATCAAGCCTACTGACCGTAGCCTCGGATATTTTCGCTATAGAGCAATCGAACACTTCAAGTCCGACGAGCATCGCAACATATACGAAAAGAATAATATGACCGTAAATAAGACGGCGAATCAGCTCGCACACATGATGCAGATGCTACTCGTAAAGAGATTGGAGAGCAGTAAGTCCGCGTTTGTCGAATCCCTCAACAATTTAAGACGATATACGCAAAATATAATAGACATGTTCGATGAAAAAACCGTATTCGTATGCCCGACTATCGACGTAAATAAAGAATTAGATTTGACATTTCAACAGATCAAACACGGCACAAGCTACAATAGACAAGACGCATTCAACGCTATTCGCAAGAAAATAAAGCAAAAGGGCGAACCAAACAGAGAATTTGAAGCATCGGACTTCACGCCCGATTACTTAATAGCTCTGAAAAAGGACAGAGATAAAATAGATGCTTTATTCAGTAGATGGACGGCAATAACAAAAGATCCGAAGTTAGACGCTTTCATTAGAAATCTACATCGCAACATATTCCCGCAGATAAACGACGAAGACAAAAGCGAGAAAAGGAAACTCGTCATTTTCGCCGAAGCTATCGCTACGATTAAAGAACTATCCGAGAAAATCGAAGGACAAACAGACTACAAAGTCCTGACAATTACATCGAAGAATAGGAAGGAAATGAAGCAAACAATCATCGATAACTTCGACGCAAACGCTACAAATAAAAAAGATGACTACGACATTATCATTTCATCCGATGTATTAGCCGAAGGAGTCAATCTACACAGAAGCAACATCGTAATAAATTACGACACGCCTTGGAACTCCACAAAGCTACTCCAAAGAATCGGCAGGGTAAATCGCATCGGAACAAAAGCCGAGACAATATACCTATATAACTTTATGCCTACAAGCCAAAGCAATGATCTCATCAAATTAATAGAAATAACATTCTCGAAGATACAATCATTCCACTCTATGTTCGGCGGAGACGACAAAGTCTACACGCAAGACGAGGAAGTTAGCGTATTTGATTGGGGGAAATCACAGATTGAGCAAATAATTGACGGTCCCGAAAGCCAAGAAGAGCCATATAAGACCATTCTAAGAGAATTTAAAACCAGCAATCCCGACGAATACGAGAGGATTAAAAAGCTGAAACTCCCAATAATCACAGCGAAACTCGGCGACGAAGACCAAACGCTCACGTTAATGAAGAGCAAAACAAACAGACTGCTCATCGCCACGGACGACAAAG
>CAZGXC010000193.1:0-1879 GCA_964529535.1 uncultured Hyphomicrobiales bacterium
GATAAACCTATTGTGAAATTATCTACTCCTACAATTGCTGCAACTTGCCAAAGGAATCACTATGAAAATATATAATAATAATTTCTTTTTCATTATTTTCTTAATATTTATTGTTTGCCTGTCAACCGATATTTTTTTAAATATATCCACCCATTTACAGTTTGCAGAATACCAAAAACAAAAAAAAGAGTAGTCATAAAATTTAAGGGGAGTATATAAAGTTGAACGCAAATCCATAAAATTAGTATTATTCCACATACCATTCCTGACAATACTCCATATTTATTATTGCGGGAAATTAAAATAAACGACAATGTATTAGTCAATCCATTGAGAATAAACAATGCTATACCGGGAAATAAAAAATCCTGAAATAATATTTCAGAAAATGGCAACTTTTGGAAAAAAGGAAGCAATTCAGCCATTCCATAAGTAGTTCCTGCGGGTTCAATTATCATCATAAAAGCACCAAAATAAGCACCGATAGCGATAAAAATGCTCCAAAACATTTGAATTTTACGTAATCGTTTAAGAGTTAATTGTATCATTGTTTTTTGTCTTTTTATTTTCCGATTTTACGTTCATCTATACTATTGATAGCGCAATTCTTACACCCCTATCGACGCAAGTATTTTTTGTGTATTGTAAGGGGTTGTTTGTTTCTTATAAATTAGTAATAAGCATTATTTCAGAATCATATTTTATAGTAAATCTAATAGTGCTTTGTGCCGTTCTAATTTATAAACACGTGCTGAAGATGAGAGCAATTTAACTTCTGACCATGTTTTTTTTACGTTATTTGGAGTATCAAAAGAAAGGATATTTTTGAAATAATAAGATGTAGTTTGATAGATCCCATTCTTAATTTGTAATTGAATACAGGCTGTCGCCATCCACTGATCAATCAGGGGAATAAAATAATTATCTTAAATAACCGTTGAATTATGCATAATAATGATAATATACATTGATACTAAATTGAACTGTAAGAAAAAGCATAGTAAATTATGAGCACTAATAACTTAAATTATGTAAGTAAGGCAGAGCGTCTATATATAGATACTTTAATCGAAAGAATGTCGGATAAGCAGCAGATGTTCTTTATAGCCCAATACAGCGTTAGGTCTCGTAGCCCGTTATCCAGAACTATTGCAATTTGGTTGATTTTTATGCTTATGGGCACTCCCGGATTGTTGAATATTACTGATGCTCGCGATGCTGCTATTAAGATAGGGTATTCTATATTCTTGCTGATTCTAATTTATTTTCTTTCGCGCAGAAGTGTTGCGAAACACAATATAAGCGTGGCAGAGGACCTGTTCTTTGAGATCAAAAACAAAGCCGATATGATTGAGGATTTTAATGAAATTTGCAAAGATGATAAAGATATATAAAATAAATATTTGTTTATAACTTCTTACCATAAACAATAAATGATATAGGAAATAATAATGGGTTTTTTGACGACATTAAAAACGATTACACCAGAAGAGAAAGTTTATATTGATAACTTAATCGAGAATTTATCAGAAGACGAACAGGAAATGTTCCTCGCTAAATATAGCTTAAATAGAAAGAATATTATTGTTTTTTTAATGTTAATATTGCCGAGCTTCTTTTGCTTACCCGGCTTCCACCGCTTTTATGTTCGCGATTATATGATGGGCGCTGCCCATTTATTTACTATGGGATTTTGCTGGATTGGATCGATAGTAGATGCTATTAATTGCAGGAAAATAGTAACAAAGCAAAATATGATGATAGCCGAAGGCTTAGTAACGGAAGTTCGTAACAAATATGCCCTGGCAAGCAAGGGACGAGATTGATGACGTCTTTTCGTTTTATCTTTTCATAATTATTTATTATAAAATTCTTTTAG
>CAZGXC010000194.1:0-1855 GCA_964529535.1 uncultured Hyphomicrobiales bacterium
ATAGTATGAAGTCGGCGCGCACCAATATTAGTAACTTCCGCATTCACGAAAGCAGCGGATTTGGCAACTTCTTTGATTGCCGATTCATCAAATTCCAAAGTAACTCCGTCCGATTTTAGCAAAGCTTGATATTGCTTGATGAGAGCATTCTCTGGAATAGTTAATATCTTGATAAAGTCCTCCTCTGTCAAGCTGTTTAGCTCTACGCGGATTGGGAAGCGTCCCTGCAACTCTGGGATAAGGTCTGCCGGCTTCGATACGTGGAAAGCTCCGGAAGAGATAAATAAGACGTGTTCTGTCTTGACTGGACCATATTTAGTATTTACTGTGGTGCCTTCGACGATTGGAAGCAAATCTCTCTGAACGCCCTCGCGAGAAACTTCGGCGGAGCCAGAGCTGTTTGAGCCTTTGGAAGCAACTTTATCTATCTCATCAATAAAGACGATGCCGCTGTTTTCGGCTCTTCGGACAGCTTCGCGGACTATTGCGTCCATGTCTATTAATTTTTCAGCTTCTTCTTTTTGTAAATATTTGATTGCTTCGGATACTTTCATCTTCATTTTCTTATGCTTTTTCGGCATCATTCCGCTAAGCATATCTCCGATATTAATTCCCATTTCGTCCATTCCAATTGGACCCAATATTTGCATTGAGGAAGAGGAATCAACGACGCCATCAATTTCTACTATTCTTTCGTCGAGTTTTCCTTCGCGGAGCATCTTTCTGAATTTCTCGCGAGTGCGGGAATTATCATCTGCCTCTGATTCATCAATATTATCGAATGATGGACTTTTGGCTATTGGGGGGATTAAAATATCTAATATTCTGTTCTCGGCTGCTTCGCGAGCTTCGTCGCGCTTTAGCGAGGCTTGCTCATCTCTAAGCATCTGGACGGCGCGCTCTGCGAGATCTCTAATCATAGATTCTACATCTCTGCCGACGTATCCGACTTCTGTATACTTAGTCGCTTCCACTTTTACGAATGGAGCGTGTGCCAATTTAGCTAATCGTCGGGCGATTTCAGTCTTACCAACACCAGTAGGACCGATCATTATGATATTGTTCGGCATAATTTCGTCGCGAAGTTCATCAGGCACTTGCTGACGTCTCCAACGATTTCTCAGAGCTATAGCAACAGCTTTTTTGGCGTTTGCTTGCCCGATTACATATTTATCCAATTCAGCTACAATCTGCCTTGGGGTTAGTGGTTCGTCTTCTTTTAGTTCTTTTTGGACGAAGTTAATAATAGCGTTCTTTTGTTCTTCGCTTAAATCAATATTATTTTCCATTATTCTCTTGTTATTGTTTTTGTCTTTATATAATACTTTAACAGTAGTTTATAATTCTTCGACAGTAATATTATTATTTGTATAAATGCAGATATCCGACGCAATTTTAAGGGATTCTTCGACAATTTCCTTTGCGGAAAGATCCGAATGCTTTAATAAAGCGCGCCCAGCAGAAAGAGCATACATACCGCCAGAGCCGATTGTGATAATATTATCATCGGGCTCGATTACGTCCCCAGTTCCACTGATTAAGAGGATGCGGTTAGAATCCATAGCTATTAGCATCGCTTCGAGCTTGCGCAAATAGCGGTCTGTTCGCCAATCCTTCGCAAGTTCGATTGAGGAGCGATAGAGGTTGCCATTGTGAGCTTCTAATTTTTCTTCAAAGCGTTGCAAAAGCGTGAAAGCATCAGCAGTTGCGCCGGCGAAGCCCACCATAATTTGATTATTATATACTTTCCTGACTTTCTTCGCAGAATGCTTCATTACTGTGTTGTTCAGGCTGACCTGTCCATCAGCTCCGAGGGCAGCTTTGCCGTCTTTTAATACTCCGCATACCGTAGTGG
>CAZGXC010000195.1:0-1818 GCA_964529535.1 uncultured Hyphomicrobiales bacterium
CTAAATCCCAAAGCACAAGCTTTTCTCCATCTACGTTAGCTACAAGTAGCTTTTGCTTGGAATCAATATTATATTCTCCTATTTTTCCTTCCTGAATGCTTTCAAGCTGATCTACAACCTTTAAATTTGGAAAAGTATGGAAATTTATAGTATGACTATCTTCGCTCTGAAACAAGAGAAGTGAATCATTGCTAATAAAGCGGAGATTGCTAGACCTACCTTTTGGAATTTTAATTGAACGCACAAGCTCTCCAGTTTTAGAGTCTACAATATAATTTGTATCCATTGAATATGTTAAAATATACTTATCCGATGGGGAAAACCACACTCCAAAAAGCTCTTGGGTTTCATTTACAAGTTGTTTTTCCCACAATTTTTCCACTTTGATGCCGTTGGCTTCCTCTCCCTTTGCAGCATTTGCGTGGAACATTCCTGCGATGATTATAGCCATCGCTAGCATTTTGATTGTTTTCATATTTTACCTCTCGATTATAATTTTGTTTACAGTGCAACCTGTATCATCTATAAGTTTGATAAAATAATGCCCATTTGGAAGTTCATTTAATTTCATTGGTAATTCATATTTACCTATTTCGAAAAATCCATTATATAGTTCTATCTCTTTGCCATCAGCGCTAACAAGAGTAAGTATAATTTTTGACGCTTCATTAATAATTAAATTTATATTCGTATCTTTGACTATCGGATTTTCTGTAGAAAGAGTGTTATTAGAATTAATAGAACGATGAACGGAACTTATTTCATTAAAAGAAAATTTATATAGGTTTTCATTTAATGAAAAAGCGACTTCGTTACCCTTACTGTTAATCATACCTCCCATACAAGTTCCATAATGAAAGTTGAAAACTTGCTTACCGGTTTTTATACTGTATACTGCTGTTGTTCCTGCCACTAGTATCAAATACTTATTATCAGGAGTGATGAAATAGTTACCAACTGTTCCTAAATATCCAGTATGGATAGTTTGAATTATTTTTTTTGTGTCATATTCTATAATATCAATTACATATTGTCTATTGTTTCCTTCTCCTGTTTCATAATCTATTGCAACATACTTTCCATCTTTTGAAAATTTACTAATAGAAGCGTCCAAAGTACCTATGCTATCTAACTCATAATTCAATATATTGAGTGTTTTTACTGTTTTAATAATGGGGTTATGCTTTATATCAAAGCCAAGAAAATAAACGTGAGTGCTGACCACCAAAATACTATCTCTTCCCGGAAAAAAGGCAGGATAAGAAAATGCACCAGATTTTTCTCCTTCAAATTTTTCAATCTTTTTTTCTTTTAATATTTTCTTCGTTTCTAAATCCCAAAGCACAAGCTTTTCTCCATCTACGTTAGCTACAAGTAGCTTTTGATCCCGAGAAACAACATAAGTTACAATTTGTCCATCTGTGCTTTGCAAGCTCCCGATTATTCTCATATCTGGAAAAGTATGAAAATCAATGGTGGTCTTATTCTCGTTTTCCAGCAACAAAATAGTATCATTATAGATAAAACGTGGATTATTATACGTATAATGATACTTCCAATCCTCATAGCTACTATTATTGCTTAATTCGAGAATTTTATTACCGTATTTCTGATCCAATACGAAATAATTATGTTCGCTACCCTGCACAATAATATACTTATCCGATGGGGAAAACCACACTCCAAAAAGCTGTTGGGTTTCATCTACAAGTTGTTTTTCCCACACTTTTTCCACTTTGATGCCGTTGGCATCCTGTCCCTTCGCAGCATTTGCGTGGAACATTCCTGCGATGATTATAGCCATCGCTAGCATTTTGA
>CAZGXC010000196.1:0-1811 GCA_964529535.1 uncultured Hyphomicrobiales bacterium
CCCGACCCCCTGCTTGTAAGGCAGGTGCTCTAGACCAACTGAGCTACTCGCCCGATATTTCAAGGTGCTGTTTGTTTGCAACTGCATTAAACAGACTACAAAATTATGAATTTCTTGTTAAATCTCCAAATTTTTTTTAAATTATTTTCAAAATAATATTCCACATTCTGAATTTCTCAAAATATACGCCCCGCAAGATAATTATATTTCTTATTTTTGTAAGCTGTAATTAGAAGAAGAATATGAATAATATAAGTTTTAAAAATATAAGCAAAACATACAACAATAACTTTACTGCCGTAAAGGATATTAGCTTTGAGATTTCTCGAGGCGAGTTCGCTGTTTTGGTGGGTCCATCTGGCTGTGGGAAGTCCACAATCCTTAAAATGCTCGCAGGACTTGAGGACATTACCCAAGGCGAGCTATATTTTGATGACAAGCTGATGAACAGCGTTGAATCAAAGAATAGGAATATCGGAATGGTGTTCCAGAATTATGCATTATATCCCCATTTGTCAGTTTTTGATAATTTAGCTTTTCCGCTGAAGATCAATAAAGTTGATAAAAAAGAGATAAAATCAAGAGTAGAGGAAATCGCAAATATGCTCGGATTGTTCGATTATCTACAAAAGAAGCCCAAACACCTGAGCGGCGGACAACGCCAGAGAGTTGCCCTCGGCAGAGCTATAATCAAGCAACCCAATATCTTTCTATTTGATGAGCCACTATCCAACCTCGATGCGAAGCTCCGCGTGCAGATGAGAACAGAAATCATTAATCTTCATCGCAAGTATAAGGCTACGTCCATATACGTAACCCACGACCAAACGGAGGCGATGACGATGGCAGATAGAATCATCTTGCTAAATGAAGGGAAAGTCGTCCAGATTGGCTCGCCGAATGAATTGTATAATTCCCCGCAAAATATTTTCGCTGCGTCGTTTCTCGGAACTCCACAGATCAATTTATTCCCTGGTCATCTCGATGGGGGTAAATTCATTTTCGATAGCGGAGAATCGATTGAAATATCGAATTATAATAATAAAGATAGTAAAGATTATCTTGGCAAGGCTGTTCTCGGAATTAGACCCGAAGATATCACCTTCGCTACTCCCGATAATTACAGAGTAAAGTCGAGCATTATTAACATCGAATTTATGGGATTTGAAAATATTATTTACTTTGATTTTGCTGGATTAAAATCAGTCAGAACAAATACAGAAGATGCGTCTTCATTTGAAATTGGGCAAACACTCTACTTGAATTTCAATGATGAAAAGATTCATATCTTCAAAGAGAATGGAGACAGGATATAATGAATATTACTATAAATGAAGCAACGAAGCTCGCGGAATTAATTACTTTGTATTCTAAATCAATTCAGAAAGATAATATTAATTATGCTTAGTATTTCAAATCTTTCAATTCATTTCGCAAATAGATACTTATTCGATCAAGTAACTTTCACCATAGACCAAACCGACAGAATCGGCTTGATTGGTAGAAATGGTTCTGGCAAAACAACTCTGCTAAAAATAATAGCAGGCGAGCAAATCCCCGAAGAAGGAAAACTAATAAAATCCAATGATTACAAAATTGGATATTTGCCACAAGATGGGAATATACAATCGCAATTAAGCGTATTCGACGAAGCAAAGAAAGCCTTTGACGAAATAATTTCATTAGAAAAAATAATAGATGAAATTAATAACGATATTTCCAATCGTAGCGATTATGAATCAAGCGCATATCATAATCAAATACAAAAATTAAGCGACGCAAATCATAGATATGAGATTTTGGGCGGGCAT
>CAZGXC010000197.1:0-1784 GCA_964529535.1 uncultured Hyphomicrobiales bacterium
CCAGCTAAATTCTCCGTCGGAAATAGTTATAAATTTACGAAAGATCCGAATACAATGATTATTGGACCTTTGGCTTTTTATTATTCCATTGGAATCAGTTTATAATAATTTTCTCAAATTTAATGCCTCTATTTTCGTTTATAAATATTCCATAGATTTTGTTTATTATTCATCGGATTTGATATATGAAAAAAATACCGACAAGAAGAGTCTCTAATGCCTTTATGATTGGTTTATTCGTGATGGTCTCATCGCTTGTGTTAATAGGCGCGGTTATTTGGCTCGGAGCGAATAAATTTTTTAAAGATAACACGTATTACGTTACATATTTCGGTAACTCCGTCCAAGGATTAGAGATAGGATCTCCTGTGAAATACCAGGGCGTTCCCGTCGGAACAGTAAATAAAATCGGCTTAGCACCTGACGGCAAGCTCGTGGAGGTTACTCTACAAATTAATGAAAGCTCTAATATTAGGATTAGCGATAGTATGCGCATAAAGTCCGAATTTGCTGGCGTGGCAGGTGGGAAATTCCTCCAGCTACACTTCCCAAGCAGCTCCTCATTATACAACATTTATCCGAGATTGAGCTTCAAACCACCATATAAAGTAATTCCTTCTGCCCCTTCGGGTTTTGACGAAATTGAATCTATCGCAAAGGATCTTCTGAAAAATATGACGCAATTCGACGTAGGTGGGTTATCAGACGGAGCAATAAACTTCCTCGATGCTACCAGCCAATTTATGCGAAACAAAGATCTCTTTGAGGCAATAAAATACGTAAATGAATCAGCAAACAGCTTGGCATCAATTTTAAGCAAAATAGATGAATCAAATATGATGGCGAATGTAAATTCTGCTACAAATAAACTAAATCAAAGCTCGGAGCAGTTGCTGAACTTCTCGACATCGCTCAATAAAAAAATAAATGAAATTGAGCTAAATAAACAGCTCGAGCACATCGTCGAGAAATATGATTTAGTAATGAATAACTTGAATAAAAACATTAATGGATTATCTGCGCAAAGCACAAATCTCCTACTTTCAGTAAATGAATTGATGGACAACCTCAAAACAACTATGAAAGAACTAAAGAAATCCCTCCGCGCAGTGAATGATAATCCTTCGGCTATTTTCCTAAGCAAGCCACCGAAAGAAGAAAAGTAATCGATGCTCCATTGTCGTTTGCTTTTCAAAAAGCAATTATGGTTAATTAATTATCTAAATAGTATTAATGAAAAACTGGTGTAAATACCTGCCGCAAATAATTGCTTATGCTATCGTATTAGCACTGTTTATCCTTACTTGCAATAATAGCTTTTATTGGGACACTATTCAGCTTGGTTCGCAACATGCTAATTATTTCTTTGATAATGGATTTACAAATTTATTGCCCGATAATCTCGACAGTGGTCATATTCCGAGCTTCGGAATGTATATTGCTGTAATTTGGAAGATATTTGGGAGAAACCTACTGATAAGCCATTTGGCTATGCTCCCTTTTATTTTGGGTATTGTATGGCAATTAAATTCATTAACAAGGAGATATATAGACCTAAAATACTCAGCTTGGGCTGCGCTGCTAATTCTGATAGATCCGACATTATTAGCACAAATGACATTAGTAAGCCCCGATATAGTATTAGTATTTTTCTTTTTATTAGCTATAAACTCAATATTAGGGAAACGCCGCAGTGTATTAGCATTAGCTATTATAATGTTATTTTTAGTTAGTATGCGCGGAATGATGGTCTCGTTTTGCTTAATGATATTTGACATAATTAT
>CAZGXC010000198.1:0-1749 GCA_964529535.1 uncultured Hyphomicrobiales bacterium
TGGTTTCGCAAACGTAAAAGGAGAGATACCGACTAATCGCTACGATCCGAATTACGATAGGTTAATTCTAAGAAAAAACAATGCAAGTGTAGTTAATCAAATAGTCCTTTCAGAACCTTGGAAATCAAATATATTGAGATCTAAGATTGAAGGTAAAGCTAATAGCTATTATATTAAAAGGTTGTTAATTGCTGCTCATCCGTCTAATACCAAATATATAAACACCCTTGTTTTTAAAGACTCAATTTCAGATATAAACATCACAAAACATATCTATAATTCTACATCTGATACAATAGTTAATGGTAGAAAAAATTCTCTTACAGCAAAAGAATGGAAAGGCGTAGAATTTTATTTGGGAATTAACTTGCGTAGAATTGATATTAATGATAATGATATTAATTCAGATGATGTAATATTGTCAATAGAGCTACCGTATACTACACAAGAACACTACTTAACAACGACAAATATTCGCAATGTCTATATCAATAACTTTGATGAAGTTGGCAAGATAAAGTTTGATTCTCTGCCAAGTCCTATTAATTACAATTATACGACTTTTGCAAATTGTGGCAATAGCAAAGTGAGAAATATGATAGAAGGCAACTCACGTGTTCTTGCTATTACAAAACGTATGCTCCCCGCAGGGAACGACCCAAATAAAGATATTACAATTTTGCACATTTCCGGTGCGACCCTAATCCCGACTCTCCTTATGTCAACAAAGCAAATAACCTTGCTTTATGTGGCTACCCACGCGGAGAATTTTATAAGCAGATAGACAGCCTGAAAATTAGCGTAAAATATCATGGAAATAGCGACGTAGCCATAGATTGGATAGATATCACTACTCGTCCCACTCGCGAGCTTAGCCTTGGTGTTTATGATAGTTTGATAGCAAGCACTGTTCAAAATGTTATTAATTTTACAACTACTCCCGCCTTCCGTAGTAGAAATATCAAGCCTTATCGTTTCTATTGCCAAGATGAATGCAATGAGCCATATTGGTATGCTTTCAGTTATATGAATAAATTGATGGGCAGTATTTTTACTTATGAAGGAATGGGCAGCACAAAACAGTTTGCTTATTATTGCAACCCTACTAACATTTGGAATGGCAGTGGTGGTTTTCTTTCTTGGCGCACGAACCCATATATCCCCCATCTTGCTGCTGTTGATGGCTACGTCGAGCATATGCAAAAGAATTATGGGAATTCACACGCTTGCAAATATGATCATGCTGAAAATTCTTCCGAAAGATTTCATCTATTGTCTACATCCCATTATGAAACTAAAATGAATGATGGTCGCAATTTATTTATTGAAGCCATTAGCCCCCGTGAATATAATAATTGTGGTCATGGAACTTTACTAAATCAAGAAAAAAGTATTTGTGAGATCTATTATAGTAGTAACAATCAGTATTTATATAACAAAAACATACCTTGGCATGGTCAATTTTGGAATGACCAAAGGCATGATTTAGATTATAAAAAAATATTAAGCGGATATAATAAGAATGGAGGCAGAATTTTAACAGGAGAAGAGACCCGCTATTTTATGAATAGTATTATTTTCTACGGGGCAAAGGGTGTAGTCTTGGATGGTGAAAAACAATATTTGCGGGATATTAAGCCGGGTTCAGTAGTTTCAGAGAACTGTTTAAATCTACATTACGGTCAAGAAGCAATTGATAGACTTAATTTAAATAATCAGTCGGATTGGGACTTACTCAAAAATAATAAT
>CAZGXC010000199.1:0-1730 GCA_964529535.1 uncultured Hyphomicrobiales bacterium
GCATAGAATTGAGAATCAATCATCGTATTGCCGACCATATACATATTTTCTGCAGGGAAAGCCTCCCTTGTCAAATGCTCCAAAGCTGATTTCTCTGTCATAAAACAATAATTACTGATGGCATCGGTAGCTAAGCGATTTAATTCCTCCGGCATTGCCCTATCCCCACTACGCAAACCACCCTCGACGTGCGCCACTGGAATCCCGAGCTTTACGGCTGTGATTGAAGCAGCGAGAGTAGAATTTACATCGCCCACCACGATTACGAAGTCTGGCTTCTCCTCGAGGCAAACGCGCTCAAACTCCACCATTACTTTCGCTGTTTGGACTGCATGCGAACCACTTCCGACGTTTAGGAAATGTGCTGGATGTGGCATATCGAGATCGTTGAAGAAAGCGTCGCTCATTTTCGCATCGTAATGCTGTCCCGTGTGGACAATCTTGTGCTCTACAATATCTTTATATTTATCAAATGCCCTATGAATTGGTGCGACTTTCATAAAGTTGGGTCGCGCACCAACGACTGAAATTATCTTTTTCATTTGCCATCTCCCAATAGGACGATATTATCTCTATTCTCGGCGTGCTTGCAAGCGTTACGCGTATCTATCACAATTTTCGCATTTTCGGCGATTAAATTAAAGTCAAAAACGCTATGATCAGTAGTTATCAATACTAAATCATAGCTTTTTAATATTTCCGCATCGATTTTTTCTATTGACTGCACGCTCTGCCCATTCACTCTAACAACTGGGATATATGGGTCTATGTAATCAATATTCTGCATTCCTTCGAGTTTCAGCAATTCGAATACTTTCAGCGCTGGGGAGTGCCGCAAATCACTCACATCTTTTTTGAATGCCATTCCCATAATGAGAATCTTCGCATTGAAAGAACTGATTGGCTGTTTAGCTATTTCTTTTATTACCATATCGCGGACATAGAAAGGCATATCTTCATTTGTCTCGGCTGCCAAGGTAATGAAATTGGTAACGAAATCGTATTCCCGCGCCATCCATTCTAAATAATATGGATCTATCAAGATGCAATGCCCGCCAATACCCGGACCCGGATAAAACGGCATAAAACCGAAAGGCTTGGTAGCTGCAGCATCGATTACCTCCCAGATATTTACTCCGATTCTATCGCAGAGCTTCGCTAATTCATTCACCAAGGCAATATTGACGCTTCGGAAAATATTCTCTAATAGCTTCTCCATTTCGGCAATTGATGGGGACGTAACTTCTACGATTTGCTCCACTGCGATATGAATCACAGCAGCCGCCAATTTCGTGCATTCTGGGGTTACTCCGCCCACTGCAATCGGCGTATTTTTAGTATTCCATTTCTTGTTTCCTGGGTCTATTCGCTCGGGTGAGAATGCTAAATAGAAATCCTTCCCAATGGTTCTGCCATTTTCTTGCTGGGAGGGACTGCTTCCATCAGTCTTTTGAAGGATTGGCATCACGAATTTCTCGGTAGTGCCGGGGAATGTAGTAGATTTCAATATTACTATTGCGCCGGGCTTCAGGTTATCGCTCACGCTACGGGCAGCATTTAGGATAAAGCTAATATCGGGTTCTTTGTTTGCTGTGAATGGAGTTGGCACGCAGATAATAATTGCGTCGCATTCAGCCATTCTCGCTACATCGGTTGTGGCGGATAGCTTTCCGCTTTTCACTAACTGGCGGATGTGTTCATCATCTAAATCTTCTATATAATTATCGCCA
>CAZGXC010000200.1:0-1721 GCA_964529535.1 uncultured Hyphomicrobiales bacterium
ATTGTGGAAAAAATCTTATTTTTGTAGTTCTATAAATTTCAATACGTTGAAAATAATAACAGTAATAAATAAAATTATAAAGAAAAAAGAATGAATTATACCGGACCAAAGGTAAAACTTTCCAGAAAGCTTGGTATTCAGCTTACTCCAAAGGCTTCTAAAATTACAGAAAGAAAGCCATATCCACCCGGACAACACGGGCCATCTAAGCGTCGTAGCAAGCAATCAGACTACGGTTTGCAATTAATGGAAAAGCAAAGACTACGCTTGCAATATAATGTAAGCGAAAAACAAATGGGAAATTATTACAAAAAAGCAACTGCTATCACTGGTAACACTGCTGATATCTTAATCTCCCTATTAGAAACTAGATTGGATGCACTCGTAATGCGCGCTGGATTCGCACGCACTATTTATGCTGCTCGCCAATTTGTAGGACACGGACACATACTTGTTAATGGCAAAAAGGTTGACATACCTTCATACCAAGTAAAGCCCGGAGACGAGTTCTCAATCAAAGAGAAAAGCAGAAAAATGGAAGCATTCCAAGAAGCTGTTAGAACAAGTGCTGCTCCTCAATACTTAGAGGTAAATAAAGGCACATTCTCAGCAAGATTGCTAAACTCGCCAGCTCGCGAAGATATCCCAACTATCTGCGAATTGTCATTAGTTATCGAGTATTATTCTCGTTAATCTGTTTCTCTTATATCTTGGAAAAAGAGCAAAGCGATTATCTCGCCTTGCTCTTTTTTGTATTTCCTGATTTTATATTTAGAAAATAAATATTTTATAGCAATAATTCACATTATTTTAATTATTTTTGTAGCTTATCAATAGAAAGAAAATAGATGCACAAACTAATAATGATATTTGCCATCGCGGCGACGATGCTATTAGCAGCATGCGACTTCTTTAAGTCGGATTTTGACAGATTTACTGATACGTATAGGAAAGTATTAATCAATACGGAGATATACTCCGCTGATTCCGTTAAAGCTCATAAAGAGTTGCTGAAGATCCTTGATGAGAGTGGATATACATTGCAATCCTTCCAAGATCAATTCATACAAATATCAAAAGAAGATCCGGAAAAATTTACTAAGACTCTCGATACTATGCGCGAATCAATAGCGAAAGAGATTATTGAAATCAGAAATAAGCATTAATAATAAACATTAATAATAAAGACTGAAAATACAGATTAAAAATAAAGAAAATATGAAAACCACAATTAAATCTATTATCTTGATAGCCTTAGCCAGCTTCGCGATAAGTTGCGAGAAAACCGTCTCTGGTGTGAATTTACGCCACGACGAAAAATTAGTGATTCAAGCCTTGCTCGAGCCAAATCAAGATCAAGATAGTATTTTTGTAAAGATAGAGAAAACACTCCCTCCATTAGAAAGCTATTCTCCAGGCACTGCGAATATTGATGATGCCGAGGCTTATATAGAAGTTGATGGGAAGAAAATCAGACTTCAATATATACCCACAGTAAGCGATGGTAATTTTGGTATGCTTAAGAAGCAAAGACTAAATACATATTTCACTAATGAAGTCAAAGTAACACCGGGGAAGACCTATAATCTTAGCGTTAAATGGAAGAACCTTAGCGCGCAGGCTTCCACGACTGTGCCAAGCATACAGAGTGATTCCATATATGATATGCGCTTTACTTATGATTCGACCAGGTATTCAAGTGGTTATATTATGATAAAAAT
>CAZGXC010000201.1:0-1702 GCA_964529535.1 uncultured Hyphomicrobiales bacterium
CTTGACGATTGAAAACATCAACAAAAGTCTCTTGTTGATTATAATCAACTTTATCTCCACTGCCTATAGATAAAAGTTTTTCCTCAATTTCAGTGCTTGTATTTTTAATTGATGAAATCTGCATGCGCTTATCCAAACAATTAAGGGCGAAGTTTGATAGCATAGATTCAAAGGCTCGCACATCACTTTCGGAATATAATTCTGGATCGAAGCTGATTTCAATCTGATATTCACCTTCATTCGGAAAAACAATAATACTGAAAGGTAATTTAACAGTGGAGACTGTTAGAGGGATATTTGTTGGGAGTTGTTCATTTATAACAAGCGATTGTCCCATTCCGCCCTGATATACAAAAAGAATCTGAGGCTTAATATTGTGCCGAGTAAGTATGCTTGTATATGGATAAAAATCGCGTTCGAGTGTGGCAATGTTTTGCTTTTGTATGTTATGCATTGCTTCGCCAATGCTCTGATTTGTGCTTTGATATACAGTAGGCAAAGTCTTTACGAACATACCGACGACATTGTTTAGATTCTTGTCTGCGCGTCCGCCAGAGATAGTGCTGATTAATATTTTTTCCTCTCTTGTTATTCGAGAGAGGACTTCCATTGTCGCCGTTAAGAAAAAGTTGTTTTCAGTGATTGCATTTTCTCGGCAATATTTGGCGATATTTTCTCTCGGTATTTTAGAAAAAACAGCATCTATACCTGTATTATTGTCGTTATCTTTTGAATGTGGGTATATCGTTGTCTCGTATTCATGGAGTAAGTTATCGTAATACTTATCTGCTTCGTTCCATTGTATTGATTGCTTTAATAGGCTTTCATCTATTGCTTTATCAAAAGCTGTATAGTTTTCGGTGGGTATTTCATCTCCTTTGTATGCTCTTTGTATATCTTCTAAAAGAATATTGAGCGAGGCTCCATCCATGATAATATGATGAAAATCCATAAACAAAAATGTGCTTCTGGAGAATTTGAGAATTCGAATACGGTATAAATCGTCATTAAGTAAATCGAATGGACGCACTAACTCTTGAAGATAGTTTTGATTTGGCTCTTTGTCCAGAATGCTTAATTCAATGTTTATGGCTTCGGCATCCCTACGTAATTGGACAATATCATCTTCGCGCTGAGCTAATTTAGTTTTGATATATGGGTGAGCCTGTATAGCTGTCCGAAGAGCTTTTTCTAGCAACTCTGCTTCAATGTTCTCGAAGCGATAAGCCATTGGCATATTGTATTGAATGGCTTTTGGATTTCGTAACCAGTCGACGTATAAAGCTCTTTGATTTTCGGTAATTGGGTAATATTCACGGAATGGATACCCTTTTGCGCTGTTTTCTTCAGTGTTTGTTTTGACTAAGTTAGCCAATTTTTCAATAGTTGGATAGCTTAAAATATCATTTACAGATAAACTCCAATTATATTCTTTTTGGACGGCTACGGAAAATTTAATGGCTACAATTGAAGTCATACCGTAGCTTATCAGATTGTTAGTCGTTCCTAAAGAATCTGTCTTTAATATTGAGGAAAGTAAATTGTGTAGCTTGATTTCTTTTTCCGTCCCTGGCGGAACAATGGTTTCCTCTTTTGTTTCCGGTAGCGGCAATTCCTTGCGATTTACCTTCCCATTCGGGGTAAGTGGAAGAGCCTCCATTTGCACGAAAAATGTAGGGACCATATATTCAGTAAGACCTTC
>CAZGXC010000202.1:0-1614 GCA_964529535.1 uncultured Hyphomicrobiales bacterium
CCATACCTAAATAAAGACATACAAAAATAAATAAATATTCTGTAATAATTGCAAAAAAATTTTATAGACAAAAAGAAAAGGACGGCTGGAAGCCGTCCCTCCTTTAATTATGCATTATGCATTATGCATTATGAATTATAAATTATGCAATTATTTCCCCTATTTTTCGTAAATTTGTAAGCTATAAAATAATAATTAATATATAAGAAATAAGGAAAAAATATGCGAACAGTAAAAGCAATACGCGGAACACAGTTGACCTGCAAAAATTGGCAAATAGAAGCTGCATACCGTATGATTCACCACAACCTCGACCCAGAAAATGCTGAAAAACCCGGAGAATTAATCGTTTACGGTGGAATCGGCAAGGCTGCAAGAAATTGGGAATGTTTTGATGCTATCGTGGATTCTCTAAAAAATATGAATGAAGATGAGACTCTACTCGTGCAATCAGGAAAGCCAGTGGCTGTAGTTCCTACTCATACAATGGCACCGAAAGTTATCATTGCAAATTCTAATCTCGTGCCAAAATGGGCTACTTGGGATGAATTCCGCCGCCTCGATGAATTAGGTCTAATTATGTATGGACAGATGACAGCAGGCTCATGGATTTACATTGGCACTCAAGGCATAGTCCAAGGAACTTACGAGACTTTCGCAGAGGTTGCTCGCCAATATTTCGGCGGTTCTCTTGCTGGAAAATTCTTGCTAACAGGCGGTATGGGCGGAATGGGCGGAGCTCAACCACTCGCTGCTACTTTCGCTGGTGCTGTATCTCTTACAGTTGAAATTGACGAAACAAGAATCGATAAGCGTATTCACGATGGATATTGCGACTTAAAAGTTGATAATTTAGACGATGCTTTAAAATTAGTTGAAAAATATCAAAAAGAAAAAACAGCAATCGCTATTGGTTTAATAGGAAATACTGCGGAAGTCCTTCCAGAATTGCTTCGCAGAGGAATTGTTCCAGATGTATTGACGGACCAAACTTCTGCTCACGATCCATTAAATGGATATTATCCAGCTGGATATACAAAAGCTGAAGCCGATGCGCTCCGAACCGCAGATCCTGATAAATATTTAGCAGAATCTTACAAATCAATCGGACAGCACGTCGAAGCAATGTTAGCATTGCAAAAACTTGGCGCAATTACATTCGATTATGGTAATAATATTCGCGGAATCGCAAAAGATTATGCGAATGTTCAAGATGCCTTCAACTTCCCCGGATTTGTGCCAGCATACATTCGCCAACTCTTCTGCGATGGAAAAGGTCCATTCCGTTGGGTAGCTTTATCGGGAGATCCAGCAGACATCGCCGTAACAGACGAAGCCGTAATGGAACTATTCCCTAACGATGATGCTTTGCACCGCTGGATAAAGAATGCTCAGAGCAGAATAGGATACCAAGCATTGCCTTCTCGTATCTGCTGGCTCGGATATGGCGACAGAATGAAAGCCGGATTAAAATTCAATGAATTGGTAAAAACTGGCAAAGTATCTGCGCCGATAGTAATCGGACGCGATCACTTGGATTGCGGTTCCGTAGCGTCGCCTTTCCGCGAAACTGAAGCAATGAAAGATGGCTCTGATGCTATCGCTGATTGGGTA
>CAZGXC010000203.1:0-1605 GCA_964529535.1 uncultured Hyphomicrobiales bacterium
TAACGCGCCCCGAGCATAAATCCAGCTGTTGCACTACCCTTAGGGAATGAGGACTTAGTCGGTTTCATTTTCAACACATCAAGTATTGCTTTTGGCAGTTCTGGCATATCATAAGGAACCATATTGCCACCGCATATATAGCCTTCTAATGAAGATTTCATTTTTACCACAGAGAGATCAAATCCATACGCTATGCTAAATGTTTCGCCACTGCCATAAAGTGGTTTCCCTATTCCTACGAACCATTCCTTTTTCAATCCATCTACTTTTAATTCAAATGGGATTGTGGCTGACATAAATCCTAAGAAATCAGCTTCTACATTTACATTAATATGAAATTGCCTACTTGGATGATTGTATCCAATTTCGGCAGTAGCATCTACTACGTGTTTTTGCTTTCCATCTCCTATTGCGTGGACTTCTCCCGCAAGCAAAATTGATTCAAATTTTCCGTTTGCAGTAGTAGCTGTTATTGAGACTTTGCCATTAAGCACGCGCGAACCTCCAGCTGCTCTGTCTGCTGCTATATACATTTCTCCTTTAATTCCGAAAGAAGAGCCATCGTCAACCGGCACAAACTCGTAACCGGTAGCTGATTGACCAACACCTGAGATTGAAGAAATATCAATATCTTGATTAGAGGTTTCGTCATCAATATTATACTTGTTAACCTCAGTATCTAAAGTTTCTGGCCTCTTGATAGATATATTAGGGTTTGATATTTTCATATTTTTCCACACGCCTGCTCCAAATCCAGTCATTGCAACCTTATTGGCATTTTCTGGGCTGTAATACCAAACATCTGAGTGGCTATTTTTGCTTCGCCAGAATATTTTTCCAAAAGTTGTTTGATTACATTTTGTCCTTTGCCATAATTTTCTCCTTTTTGCAAAAGTGGTTTGATTTTCTTTGAATAATACTCATTGTTACCAAAAGAACTACAAAACTCCACTAATTCAATATCTACATCATTATGAAACTGTGCCTTAGCATAACCAGCGACTACTTGCTTTTCGCTATTAACGGACAAACTATCAAAATCGACAACTACATTCACCCAGTTGAAATATTGGAAATCGCCCACAACAGGCTTAATTACTATACCATTTCCTTTATACAAATTTGCGCTATTTGTCGCAATTTCATTTATTTTTAGAGTAAATTTTCCAATTGAGACTTCATCTCCTGGTGATAATTTATCAATTGGGGTCATGTTTTTCGGTAACTCTACACCGCAATCAATATCTGATGCAAATACTTTCAAAGTGTCGCTTTTGCCACTTTTCTCTTTCTCTTTCTCTTTCTCCTTTCCTTCTTCCTTATCAACTGTAGTTGTATCCAAAGTAAAATACATTGCTATTGTTGGGCTTTTGCCTTCATTTGCAATTTCTATTGATTCATTTGCGGATTTAGCCCTAACTTGTGCCACGTAGGTATTACCTTTATGGAATACTCCTTGGCGCTGCATCGTATCGATATTAATAAAATTGGAAGTTAAGTTTGATTCTTCTAATAGTGTTGGATTACTCTGAATTGCGTCATCTTGGCTTTGAGCTTCTTCTAATTTTACTATTTTCAAATCATAAGTAAGAGGCGTCATACTCA
>CAZGXC010000204.1:0-1595 GCA_964529535.1 uncultured Hyphomicrobiales bacterium
TATATGATAAATAATAAGGCGACGCAATGAAACTATTGGCAGGCAAAATCTCCGGGAAGAAAAAATATATATTAATAATATTGGGAGCACTATTGATAGCAGCGGCTCTTACTATTACTTATATTATGGGTGGATTCCGCCTTATCACTGGCGATAGCGAGATTCAGCAAGCCCAAAATACTTCGCAAAATAAATATTTATCGGAAGAATTTAGCTCTAAATTCCGCACAATGAAGTTGCCATTCTCCATCGAACTAAGCAACGTAAAGCTCGATACAGCTGGCATTGCTCAATTAGAGGTAAGCGAAAGCAAAGTTTATCTGAATGAATATGACAGGAAATATAATTACTTCGCTTGCTGTAGGATCGGTTTGCCTAACCAAAACAACGCTTATATTATATTGAAAACACCCAAAAATGGCACTTTCGAGCAGAGATATTTCATCAGAATTTTTAATAAGAATTATGAACTTCGTGGGCAGATGAAGCTCGCAGATTTCTCCAGCAAAGGCGATAGCTTCTTCGCAAATGAAGCAATTATTAAAGAAGATTATTCAATCATCACGACTAAAAAAGCTACTACAATAGATAGAGCTGGCTCGAATCTAAAACCAATTCATACTCTCCAAAGCACTTCCTACAAAATCAAAAGCGATGGCGGAATAGAAAAGCAAAATAATTAGTTTCGCTTCCAACATAACCCTAAAAAACGAAAAGAATACATATCCTGACGCTTTGTCATTCGTATGTATTCTTTTCTTGTTTCCTTACGAATCTGTCAATTGCCAAGCAATTATCAATACTTCACAACTTTACCTATCGCATGATTTTGACCATTTGCTAACATTCTCACGAAGTAGAATCCTGGCGGTAGCGATGAAATATTAATTCTTTTGCTTGCTTCGAATTGCTCAGCTTTCTCTTTAATTATTTCCCTGCCCATGTAATCGATGATGACTATCTCGCCCGATGGTAATTGATTAGGCAGTTTAATGTTGATGTAGTTGCTGGCGGGATTTGGAGTAATTAACTCCTCTGGATTGCTCTCTGTTACTGATGATACTAATAATCCTGAACTGGATTTCGGACAGAATGACCAACTATGAAGGTAATGATTTTGATAAGCATCGCCAGTTGCTGAACCTATACCAATATATGCTTTGCCACCATCTTGAAGTTTAATATAATTTGACAGATCAAAATCATGAATTTCTAAGCGAGGTTCACCGTAATCCTTTGTTTCGCTTAGCCAAACAGTCATCACTTTAGTTTCAGCATTATAGTTCGCTTTGGCATAATAAATAGTTTCGTCAGACTTTAGCACAGGAATATCTTTGTTGATAAAATCAGGCTTAGTGTCTTTGTGGTCAGCTGTTAATCGCTTTCCTGGAGCGCCGATCATTACAGCTAAGTGATTGCCATTCGGGTCGTTTCTATCTTCAATTTGATATTTATTATTATTGTATAGATCAATTTCGATAGCGATTGCATTTTCAATATTTTCGTAAGCGATGCCCAATCCAGAAGTTCCAATAGCATTTAAACCATTTGGATCATTCTGAATAATCAAAGCTATTCCATCAGCTCCGGGTAGG
>CAZGXC010000205.1:0-1214 GCA_964529535.1 uncultured Hyphomicrobiales bacterium
TTACTCCTCATTTCCTTCAGCATTTTCTTTATGTATTGCTCCGACACATTCAGGAATTTAGCTATTTCTTTTCGGCTTTTGCTGCGATTTTCCCGCAAATATCTAATCATAAAGTTATCAAGGCGCGAGATTTTCGGGATGTAAAAATTCATTCCCGATAGCTCGCGCATAGCCTTTCGGACTAACTCTATTCCGCAATAATCAGCCAATAGCTTCAGGTCTTCCGTCAAGTCCTCATAAAGGATTTCATCAAATTGATCTTTCATTTTGCTTCCTTATTAATCGTGGATAATATTAATCATTTCATTTTCGAAGTAATCATCGATGATAAATTTTATATCATCGACTATATCGCGTGGCGAATTTTTCTGATGGCGCAACTCTTGGAATACATCTTTAAATATTCCATATAGAGCTTGGCAACGGCTAATTTTGTCGCGCTGGCTCGTCGCAAGGTAATTATTAATCGCAAATTTTACGGGGAAATCGCTATTCATATTCTGATTTCCATTGCGTGATTTTGATGTGCTCATTATTTTTTCCTATCAAAATGTTTATAAAATATTTGTGTAAATTTGTTTATTTATATAAAATATCATATATTTGAATTCCGAAATAATACTAAATATTACGAACATGATAGTAATATTTACTAAATCGGAGTGCAAAAATAAGTATATTTTACTATTTGTGCAAGTAAAATTTACTATTTTGTTAAGTTTAAAAACTATTTATAAATAATTATTTTTTGGGATAATAATATGCAGGATCAACAAATAAGCATTGGTAAGCGATTGCAAGAAGTGCGAAGCAATTATATTGCTGCTCGCAAGCTCTCCGCTATTGAATTTGCTGATATTCTCGGCGAAAGCAAATATAATATCTCAAATTATGAGCGTGGCATAGCAAGCATCCCCAACCGCGTATTAATAGAATTATATAAGAATGGAATCAATCCCACTTGGGTGCTGACCGGCGAGCAAAGCATCTATATTAATAACGCAAGCCAAGCCGAGGAAAAAAATAATGATATTCATTCAAACACAAAGCTGCATTATTTCAATGAAGAGGATTATGCGATTATCGCCCGCGCAGGAAATCTAATGAAGCTCATGGCTGAAAATATAAAGCCAAAAGAACAGCCAAACAATGATATAAGCTAATAATTCAATAGGTCGCAAATTTGCAAAAGCAATTATCAGAAATAGACATTT
>CAZGXC010000205.1:1224-1576 GCA_964529535.1 uncultured Hyphomicrobiales bacterium
GGCTTATACGATATAGTATATTTTTCAGACGGAATAGACATTTATAAATATATATTCTCTCGATTGGTCAGAATTAGCTTCTCACCGGAAAAAGTATCGAACAAAGAACTGGATATTTTAGAGGAATATAATATTAATTATCCGCAAATTTTCCAAGATGCGAAAAACGAAGCGGAGGATTATCTGCGATCTAAGGTAGCTGGGGAATTTATTCCACTTGATGATAATGCTCTCGAGATTGGAGGGAATGGGGGTTCTGCACTAAGCTCGAAAGCAATTGCTCGCCTACAATCCATATTGCAAAACTCTCATCGCGAAGCTATTCCGCCGAATAATATGACAATAGCAAAGC
>CAZGXC010000206.1:0-1562 GCA_964529535.1 uncultured Hyphomicrobiales bacterium
AAACACCGTGAAGGTATTGGATACGTTCTCGTATGCCAAAAATGAGCCACGCATATTATAAGCTCTAAATAGAGAATCTATACTTGGCTTGGCTTCCGCTGCTTGAGAAAACAGCAGTAGCAAAAGTAGCAACAATGTATATTTATATCTTTCCATTTACTAAATGCGAATTACACAAATAGCAAAAATAAGAAGAATTTAGCAATTTATTGCTATGAAGTGGAAAATTTCGCGAGGCGAGGAGAGCTTAAGTATGATGGATGATGGATTAGGGATGGGAGTAGGAAAATTACGAATTACGAATTACGAATTACGAATGAGGGTTATCAAATTTTAAGGAGGGACGGCATCTTGCCGTCCAATAGATAAACAAGAAAAGGACGGCTGGAAGCCGTCCCTCCTTTAATTATGCATTATGCATTATGAATTGTGCATTGTTAAAACGCCCGCACAGCACGAACGAAATAGGAATTGAGCTTATTGGCGTTGGAGTACGCGTGGCCATCGTCGAAGTGGACGGAGCAAGCGTTGATACTGTAGGTCTCAGACGACGACCAGTAATTTCGATTTTGAAAACTGCCAAAGTCTTTGGCTTTTAAATTGCGATACATTGCTAATAATTCATCTTTCGAAGGCAAAAACCAATCACTAAAACCATTTAAGACCAAATCATCACATATTTTGGCTGCAATGCCAGGTGCAGTACAAGCAGTTACTATGGTTGTCGTATTTGCTTGACCTGTGCCCACGTCTCTATTTGTGCCACCTATCTCTGTGCCTGCGCAACCCCATTGAGCTTGTCCTAAGTCGCTTGGGGTGGCTACTAAGCCAGTGCCATCTGTGGTGTTTAGGTAAAATATCAAACCGCCTGCGTAAGTCTTGCCATAAAGAGAGTCTAAATACTGATTGCTTTTATCATATATTTGCTTTGGCGTAATACCATTATCTAACAATTCTTGAGTGAAAATGCCCATTTCTTTTGCTCAGCCAAGGTAAAGGATTTGAAAGCAAGCTTGAGAGTAAGCTTATCAATTTGTTTCTTTACACCATCTACATAAGATTTGCTTGCCTGCTGATAGAAAGGATAAAGCGTAAGAGTAGCAATCTGCTTGTATTCCGCTCCGGTTTTAGTCTCAATCCGCACAGCTGCATTGTGAATACCGCCGGGGAAGCCAGCAAGAGTTACGCCATCCCAGCCAGTAGGCTTGAACTCTGCCGAAAAGATACCAAGAGAATTGGTTTTAATGTTTGGGATTTCCTGAACGTAACTACCAATCGGACTGCCCGTGTATTTATTCACGAGAGTCAGCTTCACGCCAATAGTAGCGTTTACTTTGCCATTATCCGTTGCGGTAATAGTTACCGGCTCTAATGCCGAGAGATTCGTAGCAAAAAGTGCCACGAGAAGTAGGATAAGTGCGTTAATTCTTTTGAACATTGTTTATTCCTTTATTATTTTGAAATATTATTTTTCTAATGAATGATGCTTGTAATCAAGAACGTTAATCCATACCTAAATAAAGACATACAAAAATAAATAAATATTCTGTAATAATTGCAAA